>CAZPJF010000345.1:0-4023 GCA_964586095.1 uncultured Gemmatimonas sp.
CGGCGGCCGGTGCAGCGGCCGATGCCGCGGCCTGCGCGGCGGCGGGCTCGGCGACGGCCGCGCCGACGAGCAGTGCGGCCGCGAGCACCGCGGCGGCGGCGCGGGGAAGGCGGGGGCAACGAACCGGTGCCATCGTACGTTCCTCTGGAGTCTGGGGGGCTGCAGCGACGGCCCCAACTTCGCACCGTCACCGCCGTTCCACGAGGTCCCGATGTCGACGCTCCATCGTTCGCTCCTCGCGGCCGCAGGGTTGGTCACCCTCGGCGCGTCGTTCGTTGCTTCGCCGGCCGCGGCGCAAGGCACCGCCGTTCCCGCCAACGAGTGGGAGGTCCCGTGGGGCGCGCAGGGGCGCCCGCGCGATCCGTACGTCGCGCCCAACGGCCATGTGTTCTTCGTGGGACAGGCGGGCAACTACATCGCCTCGCTCGATCCGCAGAGCGGCGCCTTCAAGCGCTACGAGATCGACCCCGGCACCAATCCGCACAACCTCATCGTCGATGCGCAGGGCATGGTCTGGTACGCGGGGAACCGCAACGGGATGATCGGGAAGCTCGATCCGAACACCGGGGCGATCACGCGCTTCCCGATGCCCGACTCCACGGTGCGCGACCCGCACACGCTGATCTTCGACGGCAAGGGCGGCATCTGGTTCACGGCGCAGAACTCGAACGCCGTGGGACACCTCGACATGAGCACCGGGCGGATCCGCCTCGCGCGCACCGCGCCGCGCTCGCGGCCCTACGGGATCGTGCTCAACTCGAAGGGAGTGCCGTGGTTCAACCTCTTCGGCACCGACCTGATCGCGACCATCGACCCGTCGTCGATGCAGGTGCGGACGTTCAAGCTGCCCGACGAGCGCGCCCGCGGGCGCCGCATCGCCGTGACGAGCGACGACATCATCTGGTACGGCGACTACACGCGCGGCTACCTGGGCCGCCTCGACCCGCGCACCGGGCAGGTGGAGGAGATCCCGATGCCCGCCGGCGCCGGTTCGCTCCCCTACGGCATGGCCTCGGACGACAAGGACCGCATCTGGCTCTCCGAGAACGTGCCCAACAAGGGGACGCGCCTCGTGGCGTACGACCCGAAGACCAAGACGTGGACCGCGCACGCGACCACCGGCAAGGAGGCCGCGAACACGATCCGTCACATGTACTTCGACCGGAAGACGGGGCTGCTCTGGTTCGGCTCGGACCAGGGCACCATCGGGCGCGCCGAGGTCAACAAGGTCCGCACGGCGATGTGATCCTCACGATGAAGATTGAAGGATGAATGACGAAAGGGGGCGCGCCGGCGACTGCCGGCGCGCCCCTTCCGTTGCGCACCGGGCCGGCCGCACGGCCGGCCCCCCTTCAACCTCCAGCCTTCATCGGTACGACCGTCACTTCATCCAGAGCCACCCGAAGACGCCCCCCGTCACCAGCGCGTAGAGCAGCGCATCCCACGCGTGGAGCGCGAAGCTCTTCCACGGGCGCGCGAACCAGATCGACTCGGAGATCACGCCCAGGGCGCAGGCCATGAAGGCGGCGGTCCCCGTCACGCGGAACACGTGCAGGTACTCCGCGCCCGGGGCGACCGTGTGCCAGGCGAGGTAGGCCACGAAGGCCGAGATGACGACCTGCGAGACGAACGACTGGAACATCAGCTTGCCCATGTTGGGCATGCCCCGCGCCTGCACGGTGATGTAGGCGATCGGCCCCTTCTCGAGCCGCGCGCGTCCCTCTTCCGACTTCATCAGCTCGCCGTCCCTTCCCATGTAGGGGATCACATACCGGCCGGGCGGCTCGGCCGCGAGCGCGGCCAGCAGGGCGTCCTCCTGCTTGGCGCCCGCGAACTCCGTCTTGTGGGTGGGAAGGACCGTCCAGTTGAGCGCCGAGATGATGAAGACGGCGACGCCGCTGACGAGGATGGGGAGCCACAGATCGACCAGGAACTGCATGGAACCTCCGGGGGAAGGGATCCTGCGGTCCGACAACAGTCTGGCTCCGGGTCGTCCGGCGCAATACTGTTGGGATTCATGCGGTTCACGATCCCGAACCCCTCGGAGGCCCTGCTCCGCGAGATCCGCGTCTCGCAGGCGGTCTCGCGCGTGCGCCAGCTGCCCACGGTGTTCGTGGCGAACCCGCTGCTGGCGGTGTTCATCGCGGTGGTCTACTGGGACCATGTGTTCCGCACGCTGCTCGTGCTCTTCGTGGCCGCGATGTTCGTGCTCTGGACGCCGGCGATGCTGAGCTGGCGGCGCCTCCGGTACAAGGTCCGGCCTCAGCGGGTGAGCCCGGGGAACGAGCGACGCGCGCTGGTCTTCTCCGCCTCGGCGGGGACGCTCTGGGCGCTGGCGGCGTTCGTGCTGTACCCCGCCGGCGGCCCCGAGGAGCGGGCCGCGCTGGTGATGATGCTCGCCGGGCTCTGCGCCGGGTCGGTCTCGTTCTTCTCGTCGTCGCCGCAGGCGTCGCTGGCGTTCTACATGCCGTTCATGACGATGCTGCTGGTGCAGGGGCTCACCTTCATGGGGAGCTCGCCCGTGCTGCCGGCGGCGATCGCGACCTTCACGGCCTGCGCGATCTGGTTCACGCGGACGAGCTGGAACCAGTTCGTGGAGAACGTGCGGGTGCTCGTCGACCGCGACCGCCTGCTGCAGGAGGCCAAGGAGAGCGGGGTCCAGCTGGAGCTGATGCTCTCGCGGATGAGCGACCTCGCGATGGTCGACGAGCTCACGGGGCTCAAGAACCGCCGGTCGTTCTTCGACGACATCGAGCCGGTGATCGCCGGGTCGCGGCGCCGCGGGAAGCCGGTGGCGATCGCGCTGCTCGACCTGGACCACTTCAAGGACGTGAACGACACGCACGGGCACCAGATCGGCGACGACGTGCTGCGCGAGGTGGCGCGGCGCATCGAAGCGACGCTGCGCCAGGAGCAGATCGTGGGGCGCCTGGGCGGCGAGGAGTTCGTGGTGCTGCTGCCGGACACCTCGCCGCAGCAGGCCCTGGTGGCGATCGAGCGCGTGCGGAAGGCGGTCGGGGAGACGTCCATCCCGGTGACCGGGGACGCCGAGGTCTGGATGACCGTGAGCGGCGGGATCGCGCCGCTCGGTGACGGGACGCCGATCTCGGTGGCCATGCAGCAGGCCGACAAGGCGATGTACCGGGCGAAGGCGCTCGGCCGGAACCGCGTCGAGGTGTTCGGCGAGGTGGCGGAGGCGTTGGCTAGGTAGGTTTACCCGGTGCCTAAACTGTTTCTCTCAAGTGCTTTGTGTAGCGGTCGGGAACATACGTTTCCGGCCGCTTTCGCTTGTCAGCGATGCGGCGCGCGGCGGATCGCCACCCCGCGGCGGGCGGACGGCCACCACCCTGGTCGGCCGCGGAACCGGGGCGTCCAGCGCGCGGTTCTCTGGGCGAGCGCTGCGCGTCGATGGCCGATTCACGGCACGACGGGGGCTCGTGACGCATTCTTTGATGTGCACCGCAAATCCGACTAGATTGCTAGCCTATCGCAGTCGCAGTCCCCAAGCCTGACATCACAAATGTCCTCTTCGATCGAAACGCTGGTCAACAAGGAGTACGCCTACGGCTTCGTCACCGACATCGAGTCGGACACGATCGCGCCGGGGCTCTCCGAAGAGACCATCCGCCTGATCTCGGCCAAGAAGCAGGAGCCGGCGTGGCTCCTGGAGTGGCGGCTCAAGGCCTACCGGCGCTGGCTCACGATGACCGAGCCGCACTGGCCCAACGTGACCTACGCGCCGATCGACTACCAGGCGCAGACCTACTACTCGGCGCCGAAGTCGGTGAAGCCGCTCCAGTCGCTCGACGAGGTCGACCCGGAGCTGCTCAAGACCTACGAGAAGCTCGGCATCTCGCTCACCGAGCAGAAGCGCCTCTCGGGCGTCGCGGTGGACGCGATCTTCGACTCCGTCTCGGTCGGCACCACCATGAAGGAGGAGCTCGCCAAGGTCGGCGTGATCTTCTGCTCGTTCGGCGAGGCGGTGCACAACCATCCCGAGCTGGTGCAGAAGTACCTCGGCTC
>CAZPJF010000346.1:0-4016 GCA_964586095.1 uncultured Gemmatimonas sp.
GTCCTTGCCAAGGCCGCTCACGCGCCCTTCCCCTCGTGCACGACGACCTCGTCACGGTCGTCGAGCGCGGGGACGAAGACGTCGACGCGGCCGCCGGGGGGGACCTCGAGCCGCTTGCCCACCACGTCGGGCTGGATCGGCAGTTCCCGTCCCCCGCGGTCGACGAGCACCGCGAGCATGATGCGCGCCGGGCGGCCGAAGTCGGCGAGCTCGTCGAGCGCGGCGCGGATGGTGCGGCCGGTGAAGAGCACGTCATCGACGATCACGACCACCTTGCCGTCGATCGGGCCCGGGAGGTGCGTCTTCCCGACCACCGGGCGCGGTCCGACCGTCTGGAGGTCGTCGCGGTAGAGCGTGATGTCGAGCGCGCCGCGCGGGATGTCGCTCCCCTCGCGCTCGCGGATCACGTCGCCGAGCCGCTCGGCGATCTGGACACCGCGCCGCTGGATGCCGACGAGGACGAGCTGCTCGCTGCCGTCATTGAGCTCGAGGATCTCGTCGGCCATGCGCGAGATCGTGCGCGCGACGGCGCGCGCGTTGAGGACCACCTGTGGGGCGTCGGTCATGCCGCCGCGAAATATGCGGCGGCGGGACGGCGGATGGGAGCTACGCGCCGCGCGGATCGCCCGGCGCGCCCGCCCCGGTCAGGCCGCGTGCGGCGCCTGCGCGTCGCGCCGGCGCGCGAGGTAGACCTTCTCGCGGCCCGGCCCGAGCGCGTCGGGCGACACGGGGCGCGAGATCACGCCGATGACGCGCCCGGCGTCGTCGAGGACCTGGACCTGCTGGGGATCGGTGGTGCGCTTCACATCGGGTTCCATGGGGAGGCTCCTTCGCCGCGTTCACCCCTTCTGACACCGGGGCGCTCCGGAAGGTTGGTGCCCTGACGTATCGCTGACGTCACGCGCGGGTTCCGGAACGGCCACGCGCCCCGCCGGCGGGAGCCGGGCGGGGCGCGTGCTGGACGGACGGGGTGGGATTCGAACCCACGGTACGCTGTTAACGTACACACACTTTCCAGGCGTGCGCCTTAAACCACTCGGCCACCCGTCCCGGGACCGGCAGGGCTCACGCCCCCAAACGACGACGCGCCGGCAGAGCCAGCGCGTCGGGACCTGCGCACGGACAGAGTGAGATTCGAACTCACGATACCGTTGCCGGTATGCCGGTTTTCGAGACCGGTGCCTTCAACCACTCGGCCATCTGTCCTGTTCGACGGAAAGTAGAGGGGACCCGCCGGGGGGTCAACCGTCGCGGCGCGACCTGAAGAAGGCCGTGAGCGGTGCGCCGCACGCCTCGGCGAGCACCCCGCCCTGCACCTCCGGCCGGTGGTTCAGCCGCGGGTGCCGGAGGAGGTCGTGCACCGAGCCCGCCATCCCCGCCTTGTCGTCCCAGGCGCCGAAGACCACGCGCCCGATGCGGGCGTGGACGATCGCGCCGGCGCACATCGCGCAGGGTTCGAGCGTCACGTAGAGCGTGGCGCTGGTGAGGCGCGTCTCCCCGACCGCGTAGGCCGCGGCGCGCAGCACGCGGAGCTCCGCATGCTGCGTCGCGTCGCGCGCGGCGACCATCGCGTTGCCGCCGCGCGCGACGACCGCGCCGTTGTGCACCAGGACCGCGCCGACCGGGACCTCGCCGGCCCGGGCCGCGCGCTCGGCCTCCGCGAGCGCCTCGCGCATCCAGAACTCGTCCTCCTCGCGCCGCGAGCCGAACGTCACCGGGCCGCTCCTCACGGCGGCGTCCATCCGTAATGATCGCCGAAGTAGACCAGGAGCGCCGTCACGAGCGCCTCGGCGTACGCCGCGCGGTGCTCGGGCGTGTCGCGGACTCCCGTGAAATGGTGCTCGACCTGGATCGCATCGACCGGTCCGCGGATCGCCGAGCCGTGCCGCGCCGTGTTGAACCCGCCCTCGAAGTAGGGCTCGCCCGCGAGCGGGGCGGGGTCGGCCGCGGAGGGCACGGCGGGATACCCGAGCAGCGCGAGCCGGGACCCGAGGGCGAGCGGGCCGCGGAGCATGGCCGCCCCGCGCGTGCCCGCGCGCCCGACCGAGTCGAGCCGGGCGATGCTGCTGGTGGCGACGAACGGCGTGAGGCCAGCGTCGTCGAGCCGGAGCCGCGCGTCGGAGAGCAGGTACCCGAGCTCGAGCCGCTGGATCGTGTGGGCGTGGCCGTGGAGGTCGAGGAGGAGCGCCCGCGGGTGCACGCGCGTCGCGCGGGCCTTCGCGCTGTCGATGCGCGCGTGGAAGAGGTCCCACATCGGGTCGAGCGCCGCGAACCCGTCGGTCGCCTCCGCCCGGTCGCGATTGGCGTCGAACTTCCGCCGGTGGAGCCGGTTGACGACGACGAACGGCCGGCGGCCGATCCGCGCCTGGAAGGCGTCCGAGATCGCGTAGAGGAGCGCCTGCGTGTTGGCGTCGTTCGTGGTCACGCATGCCGGGCAGTTGCGGTCCGGCAGCGCCGAGGGCGAGAGGTCCCCCCCGTGCGGGGCGACGAGCACGAGCGGCATCGCGCCGTCGGACGCGGTGACCCAGGCGGAGACGTCGAGCGCGGGCGGCGGGCCGCCGCCGGGCGGCGGTGCCGTCCCGCCGCCCCCCTCGCCCGAACAGGCGGCCGCGCCGACCAGCGCGAGCGACGCCCACCGCGCGCGCGCCCTCATGCGGGCGCGAACTCGATGCGGTCCCCGGCCACGCGCGCGACGATCGCGTCGCCGTCCTTGAACCGGCCCTCGAGGATCGCGAGCGCGAGCGGGTTCTGCAGCATGCGCTGGATCGCCCGCTTGAGCGGTCGGGCGCCGAACGCGGGCTCGTACCCCTCCGCGGCGAGGAGCGCCCGCGCCTCGTCGGTGAGCCGCAGGGTGATCTTGCGCTCGGCGAGCAGCTTGTCGAGCCGCACCAGCTGCAGGTCGACGATGTGGCTGATCTGCTCCTCGCCCAGCGGCCGGAAGATCACGATGTCGTCCACGCGGTTGAGGAACTCGGGCTTGAAGTGCTGGCGGAGCGCCGCCGAGACCTGCGTCTCGACCAGCGGCCAGTCGCGCGTGCCCTGCTCGAGGATCCAGGTGGACCCGATGTTGGACGTCATGATGATCACGGTGTTGCGGAAGTCCACCGTGCGTCCCTGCGAGTCGGTGAGGCGGCCGTCGTCGAGGATCTGGAGGAGGATGTTGAAGACGTCGAGGTGCGCCTTCTCGATCTCGTCGAAGAGGACCACCGAGTAGGGCCGGCGCCGGATCGCCTCGGTGAGCTGGCCGCCCTCCTCGAAGCCGACGTACCCCGGCGGCGCGCCGATCAGGCGCGCGACGGCGTGCTTCTCCATGTACTCCGACATGTCGATCCGCACCATCGCCTGCTCGTCGTCGAACAGGAACTCGGCGAGCGCGCGGGCGGTCTCCGTCTTCCCCACGCCGGTGGGACCGAGGAAGATGAAGGAGCCGACCGGGCGGTTGGGATCCTGCAGGCCGGCCCGCGAGCGGCGCACCGCGTTCGCGACGGCCTGCACCGCCTCCGTCTGGCCGATCACGCGCTTCGCGAGATGCTCGTCGAGCTTGGCGAGCCGCTCGCGCTCGCTCTCGAGCATCCGCGTGACCGGGATGCCCGTCCACCGCGCGACGATCTCGGCGATGTCGTCGGCGGTCACCTCCTCCTTGAGGAAGTGCGCCCCGCCGACCTTCTGCTGCGCGAGCCGCTCCTCGATGGCCTTCATCTCGGCCTCGAGCTTGGGGATGGTGCCGTACTGGATCTCGGCGGCCTTGCCAAGGTCGCCGGCGCGGGTGGCGCGCTCGACCTCGGTGCGGGCCTCGTCGATCTGCTGCTTCAGCTTGCCGACGCCGCCGAGCGCGTCCTTCTCGTTCTGCCACTGGGCCTTCATGCCGGCCGACCGCTCGCGGAGCTGCGCGAGCTCCTGCTCGATCGCCGAGCGGCGCTCGACGGTGGCGGGGTCCTTCTCCTTGGCGAGCGCCTGCCGCTCGATCTCGAGCTGCACGATGCGGCGCTCGACCTCGTCGATCTCCTGCGGCAGCG
>CAZPJF010000347.1:0-4008 GCA_964586095.1 uncultured Gemmatimonas sp.
CTCGGCGGCGGCGTGGGCGGCAGCCTGGGGGACAGCGTCCTCGGCGCGACGGTCCAGTCGAAACGGTGGTGCGAGCGCTGCCGTACTTGGACCGAACGGAGGGTCCACACCTGCCAGTACCGCACGCAGCACGCCCGCGGCATACGTTGGATGACCAACGACGCCGTCAATCTCCTCGCTACCGCGATCGGTGCCGCGATCACGGTGGCGCTCGTGCCCGTGTTCCGGTGATGCCCCTCGATCCTGCCACCTTCCGCGCCGCCCTGTCGCGCTTCGCGTCGGGGGTCACGGTGCTCACGACCCGCACGCCCGAGGGGCAGGACCTCGGGATGACGGCGACGGCCTTCTCGTCCCTCTCGCTGGAGCCGCCGCTCGTGCTCGTCTGCGTCGACCAGGCCGCCACCATGGCGGCGCCGCTCGAGCGCGCGACGCACCTCGCCGTGCACATCCTCGCCGAGTCGCAGGAGGCGCTCTCGCGGCGGTTCGCGAGCCGCGAGGCCGACCGCTTCGTGGGCCTCACGCCGACCCGCGGCGTCGGAGACGTGCCGCTCCTCGAGGGGACGCTGGCCCGGCTGCAGTGCCGCATCGCGACGCGCCACGTGACGGGCGACCACACGATCGTGGTCTGCGAGGTGCTCGCGGCCGACGTCCGCGACGACGCGCCCCTCCTCTACTTCCGGAGCCGGTACGCCCGGCTGGCCCCATGAGCCTCGACCTCGAGAAGGAGCAGGCCGTCCAGGCGCTGTGCGCGCACTACGCGCAGGAGCACCTGAGCACCCAGGAGCTGGAGTCGCGCTTCGAGCGCGTCTACCGCTCGACCTCGCGCCGCGAGCTCGACACCGTGCTGGAGGGGCTGCCGGCCCTGCAGCGCCTGGCCGCACCGGCGGCGCCCATGTACCAGGTCGCGACCACCAGCGGGGCGCTGCCACCTGGCGAGAAGCGCTACCTGGCCGTGTTCTCCGGCGTGACCAAGGAAGGGGCCTGGACGCCCTCCCCGCTCATCCTCGCCAAGGCGATCATGGGCTCGGTGATCCTCGACTTCCGCGAGGTCGAGCTCCCGCCGCACGGCGTCGACATCGACGTGGACGTGATCATGGGCGAGTGCAAGATCCTGCTGCCGCCGGGCGTGGGGGCCGAGGTCGATGCGAGCGCGTTCATGGGCAGCGTGGTCGACAAGGCGCAGCGCGCACTGCCCGGCGCACCGGTCATCCGCGTGCGGGGCGGCACGATCATGGGGGAGATCAGCGTGATCACGAAACTCCCCAAGCCCGCGCGCCTCGAGTCGTGGCGCAAGCAGCTCAAGCAGCTGCTCGGCGGTGACTCGGACGGCAGCTCGAGCTCCTGGGGGTTCTGAGCGGGACTTGGCTGCCGGGCCTGGCTGCCGGGCCTGGCTGCCGGGCCTGGCGGCCGGGCGTGGCGGCCGGGCGTGGCGGCCGGGCGTGGCGGCCGGGCGTGGCTGACGGATCTGGCTGCCGGACCACGCTGCCGGGCCTGGCTGCGGGCCGGTGCTGCGGCGCGAGGCCAGCCGGCGGCCGTGCGCCGCGCCCCGCGGGAGGACCCCTCGCTACGGCCCCTGCGAGAGGTAGGCCTCGGCGTACCGCACGATGCTCTCCTCGATGACGCGGATCGCGACCTCGCTCTTCTCCCAGCCGAGGATCTCGACGCGCTTCCCCTCGAGGTCCTTGTAGATCTGGAAGAAGTGCTCGATCTCGCGCAGCGTGTGCTGCGGGAGGTCGGCGATGTCGAAGTACTCGCCGTGCGCGGGGTCGTCGCAGGGCACCGCGAGGATCTTGTCGTCGGGCTCGCCCTTGTCGAGCATCTTGAGCACCCCCACCGGGCGCACGTCGATGAGGCAGCCGGTGAAGGTGGGCTCCTTGATCATCACGAGGACGTCGAGGGGGTCGTTGTCCTCGTGGAGCGTGCGCGGGATCAGGCCATAGTCGCCCGGGTAGTGCACCGCGGAATAGAGCACGCGGTCGAGGCGGAAGAGCCCGGAGTCCTTGTCGAGCTCGTACTTGTTGCGCGCCCCCTGCGGGATCTCGATCACCGCGGTGACGACCTCGGGCGGCTCGCGGCCGGGCGCGAGGTCCTTCCAGGGGTGGATCATGCGCCGGCGCCCGTCTGGCGCGCGCGGCGGCGCGCGAGGGCGCGGCGGCGGAGCACGAGGGTGAGCGCGTAGCCCGCGTAGAGCACGACCGTCGCGCCGTAGGCCATCTGGTAGTAGATCGCGTTGTCGGGCATCAGGCCCCTCCGAGGGCGGCGTCGTCGAGCGCGTCGCGCTCCGCCGCGAAGGCCATGCGGCCGCGCACGAAGGCCACGTAGAGCAGCGTGAAGGCGAAGAAGCAGCCGAAGAACGTCACGAGCATCACCGGCGGCATCTGCGGGCCGTCGGTGCGCGCGACGACCGGCAGCGGGTGGAGCGTGCGGAACAGGTAGACGCTCAGGTGGATGAACGGGATGAGCAGGGCACCGAGGATGCCGAGGACGGCCGAGTAGCGCGCCCGCTGCTCGCGCTCGGGGATCACGCCGCGGAGCACCAGGTAGCCGAGGTAGACGAACCAGAGGAAGAGCGTGAGCGTGAGCCGCGCGTCCCACGTCCACCAGGTGCCCCAGACGGGCTTGCCCCAGAGCGGCCCCGTGATGAGCACCGCGGTGGTGAACACCACGCCCACCTCGGCCGAGCTCTCCGCGAACCGGTCGAGCCGCGGGTCCTTGAGGAAGAGCCAGAAGGCCCCGGCGAGCGCGGTGAGGCCGAAGGCGAGGAAGGCGACCCACGCGGCCGGCGCATGGACGTAGAGGATCTTCTGCGCATGGCCCTGCACCATCTCGGGCGGCGTGAAGAAGATGGCGCGCACGTACGCCGCGACGGTGGCGGCGAGGGCGAGCAAGGCCACCCAGTCGAGGCCGCGGCGCGGCGCGGCGGCGGAAGCGGACATCAATCGTCGAGCGTGAGGGGGAAGACGAGCATGCAGACGTACGCGAACACCAGGTCGAACGCCAGCAGGATCCGGAGCCAGGCGACCGCCTCGCCCACCGGACGTCCCGCGAGGAGCCGCGCCGTGGCCTGCGCCGCCGGCATCACGATCGGGACGAAGAACGGGAGCGCGAGCACCGGCAGCAGCAGTTCCGCGAGCCGGGTGTTCGCCGTCATGCCGGCGAACATCGTGCCCACGGCGACGAGGCCGACGGCGGCGAGCACCATCACGCCGGCGAGCGGCAGCGCCGCCGCCCCGAGGGGCAGGTTGTAGAAGAGCGCGACCGCCGGGAGCGCTACCGCCTGAACGCCGAGCACGAAGACGAGGTTCGCGAGCGCCTTGCCGAGGAAGATGCTCTCGCGCGCGACCGGCGCGATGAGCAGCGCATCGAGCGCGCCGTCGTGCGACTCCACCCCGAACGAACGGTGCATCCCGAGCAGGCCGGAGAAGCTGAAGGTCACCCAGAGGACGCCCGGGGCGAGGTCGGCGGCGCCGATCGCCGTGGGATCCCACGCGAAGTAGAAGATGACGATGGAGAGCAGCGACAGGACGAGCGCCGAGAGGAAGGCGGAGCGCGTGCGGAACTCGATCGCGAGGTCCTTGCGCGCGATCACCCACGCGGCCGCGAGGAGTCCCGGGGCGCTCACGCCACGAGCTCCCGGTACTCGGCCGCGTAGCGGTCGCGCTCGAGCCCTTCGGCGCGCTCGAAGCGCGCGAAGCGGCCCGCCCGCATCACGGCCGCGTGCGTGGCGAGCGCGAGTCCCTCGTGCAGGTGGTGCGTCACCACGACCAGGGCCGCCCCCGCCTCCCGGCGCTCGCGCAGCAGCGCCGTGAGCGCCGCCCCGCCCTGCTCGTCGAGCCCCGTGTAGGGCTCGTCCGCGAGGAGGACGTCGGGCCGGTGCACGATGGCGCGGGCGATCGCGACGCGCTGCTGGAGCCCGCGCGAGAGGGCGCGGACGGCGACATCGGCACGGTCGGCGACCCGGAGCTGCTCGAGGGCGTGCTGCGTGGCGCCCGCGACGTCCGCGAGCCC
>CAZPJF010000348.1:0-3999 GCA_964586095.1 uncultured Gemmatimonas sp.
GGCTGCACGTTGGCGTGGTCGGCGCCGAAGAGCTGCTTGGCGCGGTCGATCGCGAGCTGCTCGACCTTGTCGACCACCTCGCAGCCGCCGTAGTAGCGCTTCCCGGGCAGCCCCTCGGCGTACTTGTTGGTGAGCGACGACCCCATCGCCTCGAGCACGGCGGGGGAGACGAAGTTCTCGCTGGCGATCAGCTCGAGGCCCTCGCTCTGGCGCCGCGTCTCCTCGGCGATGAGCGCGGCGATCTCGGGGTCGGTGCCGAGGAGCGCCGCGCCGGGCTGGCGGCGCTCCCAGGTGTGGTAGCCGGGCTTCATCCGTTCTCCGGTTCGATCTTGCGCACGCGGTTGGCGTGCCGGCCGCCCTCGAAGGGCGTCTCGAGGAAGTTCCTGAGGATCGCCTCGGCGTCCGCCTCGCTCACGAAGCGCGCGGGGAGCACGAGCACGTTCGCGTCGTTGTGGCTGCGGGCGAACGTGGCGATCTCCGGGTCCCAGACCACGGCGGCGCGGACGCCGTGGTGGCGGTTGGCCGCGTACGACATCCCGAGCCCGGTCCCGCAGAGCAGCACCCCGCGCGCGGCCTCGCCCTTCTCCACCTTCTCGGCGAGCGGGTGCGCGTAGTCCGGGTAGTCGGTGGAGGCGGCCGAGTGCGTGCCGATGTCCTCCACCTCGTAGCCCATGCGCTCGAGCACCTTGCGCAGGTGCTCCTTCATCTCGAAGCCCGCGTGGTCCGACGCGATCGGGATGCGCTCGGCCATGGTCAGCTCTTGCGCGGCCACTGCGGCCAGGTGCGCATCATGCCGTGCACGGCCGCGATCCGCTGCTCGGCGAGCTTGTCGGCGGCGAGGTAGGTGAGCATGCCGTGCTCCTTGGCGATGCGGTAGACGCCGAGGACGGTGTCGAAGATCTCGTCGGCCTTGCGGAGGGCGCGCTCGCGCGACCAGCCGGCGACCTCGCCGTACACGTTGATCACGCCGCCGGCGTTGGCGACGAAGTCGGGCGTGTAGAAGATCCCGCGCTTCTCGAGCGCCTCGCCGTGCTTCTCGGGCTCGAGGAGCTGGTTGTTGGCGCCGCCGCAGACGATCTCGACCTTGAGCTTGGGGATGGTGTCGTCGTTGAGGATCGCACCGAGCGCGCAGGGCGCGAAGACGTCGGCCTTCTCGGCGTAGATGGCATCGCCCTCGACGGCCTTGGCGCCGAACTCCTCGACGATCCGCTTCACCCGCTCCGGGCGGATGTCGGTGACGACGAGCCTGGCGCCCACCGCGTGCAGCTCGCGGCAGAGGTAGGTGCCGACGTTGCCGAGCCCCTGCACCGTGACGGTCTTCCCCTCGAGCGTCGAGGCGCCCCAGCGCTGCTTGGCGCTCGCCTCGATGGCGCGGAAGACGCCGCGCGCGGTGACCGGCGACGGGTCGCCCGACTTGTTGGCGAGCCCGGCGACGTACTCCGTCTCCATGTGCACGAAGTCCATGTCGGCGGTGCTCGTGCCGACGTCCTCGGCGGTCACGTAGCGCCCGCCGAGCGACTCGACGAAGCGGCCGTGCGCGCGGAAGATCATCTCGCGGCTGGTCGTGCGGTTGTCGCCGATGATGACCGACTTGCCGCCGCCCAGGTTGAGCCCGGCGACGGCGTTCTTGTAGGTCATCCCGCGCGCGAGGCGCAGCGCGTCGATGATCGCCTCCTCGTCGGAGGCGTAGTTCCAGAAGCGGGTGCCGCCGAGCGCGGGCCCGAGGGTGGTGTCATGGATGGCGATGATGCCGCGGTAGCCGGCGCCTTCGTCGGCGCAGAGGACGAGCTGTTCGTGGCCGAGCTTGGCGATGGTATCGAAGAGATGCATGTCAGGATGCAGGATGGATGATGGAGGATGAAGGTGGCCGGGCGGTGCGGGATGCGGGGGTGGCGCGGGATGCGGGGCGATGCAGGATGCGGGAGGCCACCTTCATCCTCCCTCCTCCCCCCTTCATCCTCGAGCCGTCGCCCTCCCGATGACGATCCGCTGCACCTCCGACGTCCCCTCGTAGATCTCCGTGACCTTCGCATCACGGAAGTACTTCTCCACCGGGTACTCCTTCACGTACCCGTAGCCGCCGAAGACCTGGATCGCCTGCGTGGTGACCCACATCGCGGTCTCGGAGGCGAAGAGCTTGCACATCGAGGCCTGCGCGTCGATCTCGGCGCCGGCGTCCTTGGCGGAGGCGGTCTCGTGGAGCAGCGCGCGCGCCGCGGTGATCCGCGTGGCCATGTCGGCGAGCTTGAACTGGATCCCCTGGAACTGCGCGATCGGGGTCTGGAACTGCCGGCGCTCGTTCGCGTAGGCCACCGCCGCGTCGAGCGCGGCCTGCGCGATGCCGATGGCCTGCGCCGCGATGCCGAGGCGCCCGTGCACCAGCGACTGCATGGCGTAGATGAACCCCATCCCCTCGGCGCCGAGCATCCGGTCGCCGGGCACGCGCATGTTGTCGAAGGTGAGCGTCACCGTCGGCGACGCCCGCATCCCCATCTTCTCCTCCTTCTTGCCGACCGTGAAGCCCGGCAGGTCCGGCGTGAGGATGAAGGCCGAGATGCCCTTGGACTTCCGGCGCGCCTCGGGGGTGTCGGTGCGGATCATCGCGATGACCACGCCGGCGTGCGTGCCGCTGGTGATCCAGGCCTTGGAGCCGTTCACGACCCAGTCCGCGCCGTCGCGGACGGCCTGGCAGCGGATCGCGGAGGCGTCGGAGCCCGCGTCCGCCTCCGAGAGCGCGAAGGCGCCGAGCAGCTCGCCCCGGGCGAGCGGCGCGAGGAAGCGGCGCTTCTGCTCCGGCGTGCCGTGCGTGTTGAGCATCTGCGTGGGCAGCGAGTTGTGCACCGACATCATCACGGCGACGCTGGCGTCGGCGGCGGCGATCTCCTCGAGCGCCAGCAGGTAGCTCTTGGCGTCGAGGCCGAGGCCGCCGTACTCCTCGGGCAGCAGCATCCCGAGGAAGCCGAGCTCCCCGAGCTTCCCCACCAGCGACGGCTCGAAGTGCGCGTCGCGGTCCCACTGCGCGGCGAAGGGCCGCACATGCTCGTCGGCGAAGGCGCGGGCGGTCTCGACGATCGCCCGCTGCTCTTCCGTCATCGCGGTGATCCCGCGGAAGGTGAGGGCGTCGGCAGTCATCGTGTGCATCGCTCAGCTCGCGTAGGAGTAGAAGCCGCGCCCGCTCTTGCGGCCGAGCCACCCCGCCGCGACGTACTTCTTCAGGAGCGGGCAGGGGCGGTACTTGGGGTCGCCGAGGCCGTCGTGCAGCACCTCGAGGATCGCGACGCAGGTGTCGAGGCCGATGAAGTCGGCGAGCGTGAGCGGGCCCATCGGGTGGTTCATCCCGAGCTTCATCACCTGGTCCACCGCCTCGGGCGTGCCGACGCCCTCCATCACGGCGTAGCAGGCCTCGTTGATCATCGGCATCAGGATGCGGTTGGCGATGAAGCCGGGGAAGTCGTTCGCCTCCACCGGCCTCTTGCCGAGCGCCCGGGCCAGCGCGATGGTGCGCGCGTTCACCGCGTCGGAGGTGGCGAGGCCGCGGATCACCTCGACGAGCTCCATCACCGGCACGGGGTTCATGAAGTGCATGCCGATCACCGACTCGGGGCGCCGGGTGACCGCGGCGATCTCGGTGATCGAGATGGAGCTGGTGTTGGTGGCGAGGATCGCGCCGGCGTCGGCCTTGGCGTCGAGCTCGCGGAAGATCTGGAGCTTGAGCTCCTTGCGCTCGGTGGCGGCCTCGACGACGACGGTCGCGCCCTTCACGGCATCGAGCGAGGTGGCGGTGGCGATGCGGCCCAGCGCGGCGGCCTTGGCGGCGGCGTCGAGGCTCCCCTTCTTCACCTGCCGGTCGAGGTTCTTCTCGATCGTGGCCGTGGCCTTGGCGAGGGCGTCGGCGGAGACGTCGATCAGCGTCACGGCGAAGCCGCTGGTGGCGCAGACGTGGGCGATGCCATTGCCCATCTGTCCGGCGCCGACGACGGCGAAACGGTCGGTCATCGG
>CAZPJF010000349.1:0-3977 GCA_964586095.1 uncultured Gemmatimonas sp.
GTGGTGACGCGCGGCGCGGCGGGTGCGGCCTGGGCGTCGAGCGGGCGGCCGAACGCGAGGGTCGCGCCGAGGGCCGCGAGGGCGAGCGCGCCGACGCGGCGCGCGCCGGGCTTGAGCCCCAGCGACTGCGCGAGCGCGGCCTTGAAGATGGCGGCGCCGCCCTGCGGGCGACCGGCGTCGTCGGAGGCGGCGGGGGCGTAGCCGGCGAGCAGCTGCGCCGACTCGGCCTCGCCCAGCTGCATCAGGGAGTGCACGCCGCCGTCGCCGACGGAGACGAGCACGACCTGCGCACCCACGCGCACCAGCGCCACGCCCTGGCGCGGGCCGATCGCCGTACGCTCCAGCACCGCGAGCGGGGCGTCGGCGCGCAGGGCGCCACCCATGCCGAACTTCTTGAACGCCCGCCCCGAGAGGGCGACGAGCGCGAGGATCGCCACGAGGGCGAGGAGGACACCGAAGTAGGTCAGGAACACCGAGGGCTCGACGGTCGACGTGTGGGGGACGGGACCGGGGGCACTCAGCCGTCGAGCGCGGCTTGCGGCAGCTGCGCGACGATGCGGCGGAGCCGGAAGCCGTAGTGCTCGTTCACCACCACCACCTCACCCTCGGCGAGCTTGAGGTCGCTCACGTACAGGTCCATGGGATCGCCCGCGAGGCGGTCGAGCTGGAGCACCGAGCCGCGGCCGAGGCGGAGCAGCTCGCCCACGGTGACGGAGGAGCGGCCCACCTCGATCCGGACGGGGAGGGTGATGTCGATGAGCGCGGCGAAGGGGACCTCGCCGCCGGCGAGGAGCGCGGCGCCCAGGTCGGCGAACTCCGGCGCCTGCGCGTCGGAGGAGGCGGCGGTGCCGCCCGTGAGGTCGGTCTCGGCGGGTGCGTTCATGAGTCGGAGCTCGGGCGCGGTGCGGCCGCGCGTGGCAGGGATGAGGGAATCGAGGGACTGGCCGTTCAGGACTTCCTGGACACTCACCGCGCGCAGCTGCTTCACGCGGCCGGCCTGCACGCGGAAGCGCGGCTGGCCGCCGATCAGGAGCTCGAGCGGCGTGTCGGTGGGGATGCCGGTGTTGATCATCGCGCCGGCGCTGAGGCGCAGGAGGTCGCGCATGGGGATGCGGAACTCGGGCAGCCGCGCGATCGCGGTGACGGTGGTGAGCCGGAGCGCGGACTCCGCCTGCTCGCGCGAGGCCTTGCGCTCCGCCTCGGTGCCGACGGGCTCGCTGAGCTTGCGGTCGGCGGAGCGGGTGAAGAACTGCTCCACCACGTTCAGCGGGAGGCAGATGGAGAGCACGCCGGTGCCGCCGGCGAACTTGGCGTTGACGGTGGCGACGAGGCAGGGCACCTCGCGCTCCACGGCCTGCATGATCTCGGGGATCGACTCGAAGCCGGTGACCGCGAGCTGCAGCTGCGCGTGGTCCCACCAGACCTCCATGAGGTCGGTGACGACGCGGTCGGCCACGTTGTCGAGCGCCATCCGCTCGATCGGCGAGAGCGCGCGCTCGAGGATCGTCGGGGCGCCGCCGCCGCCGAAGAGGCGGTCGACGAGGAAGTAGGCGAGCGAGGGATTGAAGTCGACGACGCCCTGCTGCGCGCCGGCGTCCTGGATGCGGACCAGGAACGACGCGCTCGGCGTGTTGAGCGAGAGCAGGAACTCGGCGTACGAGATCTGCTCCACGCTCTCGAGGCGGAGGTCGATCGAGTCGCGGAGGCGCGAGACGAGCCAGCCCTCGAGGGAGCGCACGAGCCGCTCGTACATGGCCTCGAGCGTGCGGAGCCGGTCGCGCGACACGCGCGCGGGGCGCCGGAAGTCGTAGAGCTGGATGTCATCGTTCCGCGACGGCATGGCGACCGCGGGGTTCCCGCCCCCCTTGAGGAGGCGGTCGATGTCATCCTGCGAGAAGGAGGCGGCGGCTTGCGGGCTCATCGCGACGGGCTCACTGGATCACGAACTGCGGCAGGAGGACGCGCTTGACGACGCCCTCCTGGAAGAGGCCGCCGATGGCGGCGGCGAGGTCGGTGCGCAGCGCCTCGCGGCGCGTCGGGTCGCCCAGCTCCTCCACCGACTTGGACCCGAGGAAGTCGACGATGCGGTCGCGGACCTCGGCGTCGCGCGCGGCCACCTCCTCGAGCGCGACGGCGTCCTTCACCACGATCGAGGTCGTGATGAGCAGGAAGCGCGCGCCGTTGGTGTTGGCCGGGTTGATGACGAGGTTCTCGACGTCGTGCACCGCCGTCGGCGCGACCTTGGTCTCGTCGTGCGACTCGGCCTCGACCACCGCCGGCTCGTGGGCCGTCGCGTCCAGCCGGGGGGCGATCACGAAGGCGCCCACGAGGCCGCCGAGGACGAGGCCGACGACGGCCCCGATGATCGTGAGCTTCTTGCCGCCGCCGGGCGGGGCGGCTTCGGCGCCTTCGACGGCGTCCGGGGCGGGAGCGGTGGGTGCGGCCATGGGGAGGTGTGGGGTTGGGCTACGCTACTCCTGTATGGCAGGGCCAATGCCACGGGAGGATGCGAGCCGTCTGGCTGTCGCAACGTGTTCAAATGCAATGGGTTAGACGGCGCTCACGCGGGGCGGATGGGCCGTGCGCCACCCGGCAAAACGGACCGCCGCCGGGCGTCGCGGCAATGGTTGCCGGACGACCGACGGCGGGATGTGCCGCGGGGCTTCGGCGCGCGGAGACGGCGAGGTCTCCGTCGCGCCTCACCCCTCAGGGCGCGGGACGCCTAGCGCTTGAGCGACACCAGCTCCTCGAGGAGCCGGTCCGATGTGGTGATCACGCGGCTGTTGGCCTGGTAGCCGCGCTCGGCCACGATCATGCTCGTGAACTCCTGCGCGAGGTCGACGTTCGACATCTCGAGCGCGCCGGAGACGATCTCCGACTGCGAGCCCTCGAGGGCGAAGCCGTACACCGCCGAGCCCGAGTTGCCCGAGGTCGAGTACATGTTGTCGCCGATGCGGAGCAGGCCGCTGGGGTTGTTGAAGTCGGCGAGGACGATCTGGCCGAGCGGCTCGGTGGTGCCGTTGGTGAAGGCGCCGACGATCGTGCCGGTGCGGTCGATCGAGAAGTTCTGCAGCGTGCCCGAGGTGTAGCCGTTCTGGTCGCGGAGCACCGAGTTGTGCGTGCCGGCGAACTGCGTGAGGCCGTTCACGCCCGAGCCGCGCGGGTCGATCGTGATCGTGACGTCCTCGGCGCCCGAGTTCGGGCGGAAGGTGATCTGCGGCGGGGTGAAGGTCGCCGGGTTCGTGTCGAGCGTGCCGTCGTTGTTGAACACGAACGGGTTGGTGCCGCCGTTGATCTGGATGCCGCCGGTGCCGAAGGTGTTGTCGATGTCCATGCCGGCGGTGTCGATCTGCCAGCTCCACTCGCTCGGGCCGGTCTTGTACAGGCAGACCTTCAGCTCATGCTCCTCGCCGAGCGAGTCGAACACCGTGATCGACACGTCCTTGTACGAGCGCTGGTTGCCGGTGACGGCGCGCTGCGCCGGGTCGAGCGGGTCGAGGGTGGCGGCGGTGCCCTGGTCGAAGATCTGCGCGGCGGCGTCGAGGTTGCCGGCGAGGGTCACGTTGGTCGTCGCGAGCGCGGCGGTCTTCTGGCCGAACGGCAGCGTGATGTCGCGGATGCCGTCCTGGAAGGTGCCGTTGACGGCGACGCGGCCCTGCACGACGAAGCCGTTCGACGGCGAGACGAGGCGGCCGTCGGCGTCGAGCTGGAAGTTGCCGGCGCGCGTGTAGAAGAACTGGTTCCCCTTGGCGACGACGAAGAACGAGTCGCCCTGGATCGCCATGTCGGTGCCGAGGCCGGTGGTCTCGACGTTGCCCTGCGAGAAGAGCGTGTCGACCGACGCGACCTGCGACCCGAGGCCGACCTGCACCGGGTTCACGCCGCCCTGGTCACCGGGGGGACGCGTGGCGCCGGAGACGAGCTGCGCGAAGCCCTCCTTGAAGGCGACGCGGCCGGACTTGAAGGCCGTGGTGTTG
>CAZPJF010000350.1:0-3976 GCA_964586095.1 uncultured Gemmatimonas sp.
CCAACGGCGGCGAGGCGCTGCGCCTCGCCGAGGAGACGCCGGGCGTCATCGACCTGCTGCTGACCGACGTGATGATGCCGGGCATCGGCGGCAAGGAACTCGTCCAGCGGCTGCTCGCGGTCCGGCCGGGGACGCGCGTGATCCTCATGTCGGGCTACACCGACGACGAGATGCTGCGGCGCGACCTCGGCGACGCGCGCTACGTGTTCCTGCAGAAGCCGTTCGCGGCCAAGCAGGCGGTGGCGGCGGTGCGCGACCTGCTCGACGCGCCCTGAGTCAGCGGACGGCCGCGGGGCCACCCCGCAGCGATCCGACGAGGCGCCGCAGGAGGCGCGCCACCGACCCGCCGCCGCGCTCGGCGCGCGCGACCGCGCGCACCACCTGCCGCCAGGCGAGCCGCATCGTCTCCGCGTCGCGGTAGCGGTCGTGCGGGTCGGGCGCGAGCGCGCGGCGCAGCCAGGCGGCGAGAGCGTCGGGGAACTCGTCGAGCGCGAGCCGGCCCGCGAGCTGCGAGGCGAGGATCGCCCGGCCATCGGCCCCCTCGAAGGGGGAGCGCCCGGTGAGCGCGTAATGCACGATCCCGGCGACGGCGAAGAGGTCGGTCGTCGCGCCCTGCTCCTCCCCGAGCAGCTGCTCGGGTGCCGCGAAGGCCGGCGTGCCGGAGGCGCCCGCGATCGAGCCGCCGATGGCATGCGCGATGCCGAAATCCGCGATCCGCCACCGCTGGTAGCGGTCGATGAGGATGTTCTCCGGCTTCAGGTCGCGATGGATGATGCCGTTCGCATGCGCCACCGCGAGGCCGTCGAGCACCGATTCCACCTGCGGCGCGATCTCGGCGAACGGGCGCGGCCCCGAGCGCTTCACGAGGTCGGCCACCGAGCCCTCCTCCTCGAGCTCCATGATGTACCAGTTCACGTCGCCCTTCTGGTCCCACGCGAAGATCGGCACGATCGCCGGGTGCTGGAGCTGCGCCGCGAGCTGCGCCTCGCGCCGGAAGCGCCCCACCGCGGCGGCGTTCCGCGCGACCGCGGGGTGGAGCATCTTGAGCGCGACCTCGCGCTCCAGCGAGAGGTCGCGCACGCGCCAGACGGAGCCGTAGGTGCCGGAGCCGAGCGGCGCGAGGACCTCGTAGTCGTCCCCCGTCGCCCAGCGCAGGCGATCCTCCTCGGAGAGGGCGGTGTGCTCGCCGCTCGCCTGCTCGGTGCCGGGGAACGCGAGCGCCGACGTGCCCGAGAGCCGCTCGATGCGCCGCAGCATCCCCGCGATGCTCGAGAAGCGGGCCGCCGGGGTCGCCGCGAGCATCTGGTCGACGAGCTCCGCGATCGTCGCCGGGCAGTCGGGACGCGCGAGCCGCACCGGCGGGATCGCCGTCCCGTTCGGCACCTCGCCCGTGAGGAGCGCGAACGCCAGCGCGCCGAGCTGCCACTGGTCCGAGGCGGCGGTGGGGAGCCAGGCGCCCTGCCACTCCGGCGGCTGCGGCGTCCAGCGCGCGTCGGGGCTGACCGCGGCCGGGATCTCGTCGCGCGGCACCGCCCATTGCCAGCCCAGCATCCAGGCGCGCCCCGAGGGCGTGAAGTACACCGTGTCGGGCGCGATCGCGCCGTGCACGCTGCCCGAGTCGTGGAGGTAGGCGAGCGAGGACCCCACCGAGCGGAGCAGCCGCAGCGTGAACGGCACCGTCTCCGCCCCGCTGCGCCGGAGCCGCTCGCCGATCGTCTCGCCGGTGATCCAGCGTCGGAGGTAGCCGGGGCCGCGGCGGCTGCCCGGGTGCTGCTGCCAGAAGTGATACGTGGTCGGGATCAGCGGATGGCTGCGGTGCGCGAGCGCACGTGCCTCGCGGAAGAGCCACGCATGGTGCGCCGGATCGGGCGCCGTGACGAGCGCGAGCGAGCGCCCCAGCGCATCGCGGATCTCCTGCGCGTGCCGGAACGGCGTGTAGACGCCGCTCGCGCCCCACCGCCAGTCGGGCGGCAGCACCCAGCCGTCGAGGTGCGGCGGGATCCCGGTGGAGACGCGGTTCGGGCCGGCGAGGTCGGGCTCGTGCATCAAGCCGGAAGATACTCAGCCGGCTTCGGCCGGAGCCAGCCGCACGACGAGCCGCGCGCCGTGGCCGGGCTGGCTCTCCGCCTCGATCGTCCCGCCCCACCGCTCGATGAGGCGCCGGCTGATCGCCAGCCCGAGGCCGCTCCCGCTCGTGCGCGTGGAGAAATGCGGCTCGAAGATCCGCGACAGCAGGGCGGGTGCGATGCCCACGCCGTCGTCGCTCACCGTGAGCAGGACGCCGCCGTCGGGGCTTCGCTCGACCGCGAGCGCGACATGGCGCGCCTGCGCGAGCCGCGCGTTCTCGAGCAGGTTGAGCAGCACCTCCCGCAGCTCGCGCTCGCGCGCGAGCCCGAGCACCGGCGCGAGCGGGATCCGCGCCTCCCACGCCACCCCGGCCTCCGCGCCCATCCGTTCCAGTTCCAGCACGTCCCGCGCGACGCGCGCGACGTCCACCGGCTCCGGCGCCGCATCCGCCATCGGGGCCGTCCCGTACCGACTGAAGGCGCGCGCGATCTCGTCGAGGCGGTCGATCTCGGCGAGCACGCGCGCGGTGTTCTCCTCGAGCACGCGGTCGAAGTCCACCCGCCCGTCGCGCCACGCGCGCCGCAGGTGCTGCATCCCGAGCCGGATCGGCGTGAGCGGGTTCTTGATCTCGTGCGCGACCTGCCGCGCCATCTCGCCCCAGGCCAGGACGCGCTCGGCGCGCGCCACGTCCGTGACGTCGTCGATCGTGATCACCGCGCGCCGCGCGCCCCGCGCGAGCCGCGCCACGCGCACCTGCAGCCGCCGCCCCGCGCGCTCCGCCTCGAACTCGGCGTCGTCGTCGGGGCCGTCGAGGAACGTCGCGAGCGGCGCCGCGAGCCGCTCGCCCAAGGCGGGGACCACCGGCAGCCCGCTCGCCAGCGGCACCCCCAGGATCACCTCGGCCGGCGGGTTCGAGAAGGTCACGTTCCCGCGATCGTCGAACGCCACCACGCCGCTCGCGACGTTGCGCAGCGTGGCGGCGAGCCGGCGCTCCGCCGTCTCCAGCGCCGCGCGGCTCTCGGCGAGGTCCTGGTTCATGGTGCGGAACGCGGAGAAGACCGGCGTGAACTCCACCGGCGGGTCGCTCGCGAGCGCGGGCGCCGGCGCGCCGCGCGCGATGGCGAGCGCGCTCGCCTGCAGGGCCCGGATCGGGCGCGAGAGCTGCCGCGCCCCCGCCCCGCTCGCCCAGAGGGCCGTCAGGCCGCCGAGGGCGAGCGCGAACAGCAGGAACACCGCGAGGTCGTTGCGGCGGCGGTCGAGCCGGCGTTCGTCCAGGCGCGCGGGCGCGGCGAGCACGTACCGCACCCCCGACGCATCCACCTCGGTGCGGTATCCGAGGCGGACGGCGAGCGGCCCCACGTCCTGCGCCCGGCCCACCGAGGGCTCCTCCCCGTCGACGAGCGCGCGCACCACCGCCGGCGGCAGCAGCCGCCCCACGGGCGCCAGCGCATCGAGCAGGGGGTCGCTGCTCCCCACGAGCATCCCGTCCGCGTAGAGGAGGAGCGGCGTGTCGAAGCGCGCGGCCGCGGCCGCCAGCTGGACCGAGTCCGCCGACGCCGCCACGCCGCGCAGGGTCTCGCGCACCACCAGCTCGCGCGACTGCCAATCGTCCGCCTGCACCCGCTGGAACGACCAGAGGCCGAAGAGCGCGGACGGCACCGCGAAGGCCCCGAAGAGGGCGAACGAGAGGCGCAGCCGGAAGCTCTGCATGAGGTCGCGGCGCCGGAGGCGCCACCAGCGCCAGAGGACGCCGTCGGCCGAGACCATCAGCACCCAGATGAGCCCGAGCACCGCGAGGTCGACGAGCACCAGGAGCGCGCCGCGCGCGACGAGCTCGTCGAAGCTGCGCAGCTCGACGGTCGCATGCACGCGACGCGTCAGCCCCCCGGCGGCCGGGATGCGCCAGTCC
>CAZPJF010000351.1:0-3949 GCA_964586095.1 uncultured Gemmatimonas sp.
CCGGCCCGGGCGGCCTCGATCGCCGCGTTGAGCGAGAGGAGGTTCGTCTGCTCGGCGATGCGGCTCACGATCCCGACGACCCGGTTGATGCTCTCGGCCGTGTTCGTTAGCTCGCGCACCTCGCCCGCGGCGCGGTCGACCGACTGCCGGATCTCGATGAGCAGCGTGCGGGCGCGGGCGATCTCCGCCCGCTTCTCGCGCGCGACCCGCTCGATCTCCTGCGCCAGGTCCGAGACCTCCTCGGCGCCGGCGCGCACCTCGTGCGCCCGTTCGCGCACCGCCTGCAGCGCGACGTCGGCCTCGCGCAGCGAGCTCACCTGCTGCTCGGCCCCCTCCGTGACCTCGCCCATCGCGGTCGCGGCCTGCGCCGCCGCCTGCGCGATCTGGTCGGCCGCGGACGAGAGCTGGTGCGCCGAGGTGGCGACCTCGTCGGACGTGTCGGCGGCGACGCTCGCGACGCGCGAGAGCGACGACGCGGTGCCGTTCATCGCGTCGGCGAGCTCCTGGAACTCCCCGGGCAGCTCGGCGTCGGTGCGGAAGTCGAGCCGGCCCTGGCTCAGGTGCTTGGCGTGCGCCAGCAGCAGGTTGAGCGGGCCCGTGATCCGCGAGACGGTGCTCGCGAAGGTGATGAGCCCGAGGGCGACCGCGGCCCCCACCACGAAGAGGAGGAAGCTGCGGCGCTGGCGCGCCGCCTCGCGGAGCGCGTCGGTGTCGCGGCGGATCTGCGCCGCGCGGAGCTCGCCCAGGCGCTGCACGTCGCGGGTGAGCTCGGCCTCGATGGGCCGGATCGAGTCCGCGCGCGCCGCCGCCTCGCCCATGCGGCCGAGGTCGCGCAGCAGCTGGGCCTGCGTCAGGCCCACCTCGATCGAGGCGAGGCGCTCGTCGATCCCGGCGATCAGGCCGAGCTCCGTGGAGGTGAGGCCCGGGCTGCCGTTGAGCCGCCGCAGCGCCTCGTGCGCGGCCCAGCCGGCCGTGCGGAACTCGCTGCGGTCGCCCGCGTTGCCGCGGTCGAGGTAGCGCACGGCGGCGCCCAGCTCGCGCGCGACGCTCGTCCGCAGCTCGGCCGTGAGGGCCGTCTCGTTGCGCACGGTCTCGAGCGCCGTGCCGATCTCGGCGCTCAGCTGGCCGATGGTCGCGTAGCCCACGAGCCCCGCGGCGATGAGGAGGCCCACGAGGAGGGCGAAGCCGGCGATGAGGCGCTGCCGGATGGTGCGGAGCGTGAACCGGTTCACGGCGCCCCCCGCTCGGCGACGGTGAGCCGGCCGCGCGTCACGCGCGTCATCGTGAATGCCTTGCCGATGGGGTCGCCCGTCTCCTGGAAGGCGATGGCGCCGGTGACGCCGGGCACCGCACCGCGCTCGCGGAGCGAGGCGAGCCAGTCGCGGATCGCGGCCCGGTCGCGTCCGGTCTCGGCCACCGCGCGGGCCAGCAGCTGCACCGCGTCGTAGGCGAGGGCGGCATTGCCGTCCGGCTCGCGGCCGAAGCGCGTGCGGAACGCCTGGACGAAGCGCTGCGCCTCGGGTCGCGGGTCGAGCGACGTGAACGGCGCTCCCACGAACGCGCCCTCGGCGGCCTCCGGATCCGCGACGACGCCGGTCCAGCCGTCGCCGCCGAGGAAGTCGGCGGTGATGCCCTTGGTGCGCGCGGCTCGGAGGAAGGCCATCCCCGTCTGCTCGGTGCCCGCGATGAAGACGAGGTCAGGCTGGCGTGCCGCGATCCAGTCGAGGTAGACCGGCGCGCTGCTGCCGTCGTAGCCGATGGGGTCGAAGCCGATCACCTCGCCGGGGAAGTTCTGGCGGAACGCGTCGGCGAGGCCGCGCCCGTAGGCGTCGTTCTCATAGAGGACCATCGCGCGGCGCTTGCCGAGGCGCTGGGCGAACTTGGCCAGGTCCACGCCGTTGGCCGAGTCGCTGGAGATGACGCGGAAGACCCACGGCGAGATGCCGGTGAGCGCGGCGGACGACGCGGTGGTCGCCACGGCCGCGAGGTTCCCGTCGTAGACCTTGGCGGCGGCCACCATGGCGCCCGAGGTCACGTGGCCCACGACGGCGAGCACCTCCGGCGTGTCGACGAAGCCCTGCGCGATGGCGGCGGCCTTGGAGCCCTCGCCGCCGTCGTCCCGGAAGTCGAGCACGAGCGAGTCGCCCTTGATGCCGCCGCCGGCGTTGATCTCGGCCACCGCGAGCTCGGCGCCCTGGCGGTTCGCCAGGCCGAAGCCCTGCGTGAAGGGGCCGGCCATGCCGAGGTGGACCGGCGTGCCGCCATCGGCGCACGCGGCGAGGAGGAGCGGGAGGAGGAGGCTGCCGAGCGCGGGGGGACGCGGCATCAGTCTCATCGGGGGGAGGGTGAGTCCTGCAATCGCTGCAGCGCGGCGCGCGCCTCTCGGCGGGCGGGTTCGGTGTCGGCGTCGCCGCGCTCCCAGCGCCGCAGGAACTCCTGCCAGGCGGCGATGGCCCGGTCGCGCTCCCCGAGCTGCTCGTAGAGCCGCGCGCGGGCCGCGAAGGTGCGCACGTAGGCGGCGTAGCCGGGATCGACGAAGGCGGTGTTGAAGCGCGACGGATGGATGGCCTCGTACTGCGCGGCCGCCTCGCGCGGGTTGCCGAGCGCCTCGATGATCTCGGCGCGCAGCACGGTGCGCATGCCGCCCATTCCGAGGCGCGAGTTGCGCACCGAGTCGCCGGGGGCGAAGCGCTCCGCCACGCGCCGCGCCGTGGCCGTGTCGCCGCGCGCGAGCGCCTCGGCGGCGTCGAGCTCCGGGTACGGCTGCTGGGGTGCGAGGCGCCGCACGAGGCCCGAGAACACGGTGTCGCGCGTGATCAGGTAGGCCGCGTAGGTGATCGGGCCCGCGGCGAAGCGCATCTGGCTGTTGGGCGGGGCCTCCGCGGCCGCGCGCCCGGTGCGCAGGATCATCGCGCGGTCCTCGGCGGCGAGCGTGCCGCGCAGCACCGAGCGGAGCCCCGCGGCGAAGTAGCGCATCACCGGCGCGGTGGGCGCGTTGCTCTGCGGCATCAGCGTGTCCGTGCGCGCGAAGAGGGCCGCCGTGCGCTCCACCTCGGCGCCGCTGCCGGAGGCCCCGGCGGCGTTCATCGCCATCGCCAGGAAGTTGAACCGGTCGTTGAACGGCAGGCGGCGCAGTTCGTCCACGCTGGCCTCGCGGGTGGCGTCGAGCAGGCCCGGGACGCCGCGCGGGTCGTCGCCCACGATCCGGTACGTGGCGGCCCAGAGCGTGCCGGCCGTGCCGCGGAAGGCGGGTCGCTCCATGGCCTGGTCGACCGTGCGCATGGCCGAGTCGGCGAAGCCCGAGGTGAGGTAGCCGTTCACGAGGAGCGTGAGCGGCTCGCGTGCGGCCTGGTCCGCGCGGGCCCAGGCCCGCGCGAGGTCGAGGCCGGTCCGGCGGGTGCGGTCGCGGATGGCCGCGAGCGCCGGGGCGCCGCCCGCGCGCCGGAAGGACGCGCTGTCCAAGAAGATCCGGATCGAGTCGCCGTCGAGGAAGAGCTCCGAGTTCGGCAGCGACATCTGCTGGTAGAGCTGGATCAGGTGCGAATAGGCCAGGTGGAACGTCGAATCGAGCTCGAGGGTCCGGTGGAACGCGCGCAGCGACGCCGTCATGCGCGCGAGGCTCTGCGGGATCGAGTCCGGCTGGAACTGCTCGTGGAAGAGCGCGTCGCCGAGCCCGTACCAGGCTTCGGCCACGCCCGAGTCCGACGCGATCAGCGCGCGGTAGGTCGCCTGCGCCTCGCGCAGCTTCGGGCGGCCGTCGCCGCGGCCGTCGAGCTGGGTGCGGAGCCCCACCGAGAGCGCGTGGTGCCCGCGCACCAGCGCCTGCTCGCGCGCCGGCAGGCGGTCGGCGAGGGCGAGCGCGCGCTCCGCGCTCTCGAGGTACCGGCCGCCGCTCACGTCGCCGTAGCCGAGGGCGAGCGAGCGCTTGTGGTGCGCGAGCGCGAAGGTG
>CAZPJF010000352.1:0-3947 GCA_964586095.1 uncultured Gemmatimonas sp.
GGTGGACGAGGCGGTCGCGGAGGAGAAGGCGCGCTGGCCCAACTCGCGCGCCGGCGTCACGGTGAAGTACGACACCATCGGCATCCGCCCCACGGGCGCGCAGTCGGACGACGCGCCGATCGTGAAGACGGCGTGGGAGGCGGTGCAGGCGATCGGCTGGCTCCCCGCGACGGTCGCCTCGAGCACCGATGCGAACCTGCCGATCTCGCTCGGCATCCCCGCGATCACCATCAACGGCGGGGGCCGCAGCTTCGGGGCGCACGGGACCGAGGAGTACTATCAGGAGACGCCGGACTCGTACAAGGGACCGCAGCTCGCGCTGCTCATCGTGGCCGCGCTCGTCGGCGTGGCCAGGTAGGAGGAGACCCCATGGATCGTCGTTCGTTCGTCAGCGCGGCGCTTGGCGCCGGCGCGCTCGTGCTCGGCGCGCGCGCGTTGCAGGGGCAGGGTGCGGCGCAGGGCGCCGCGCAGGGCGCGCCAGCCAAGCCCACCGCGAAGGGGAGTCCGCTCCCCCCGATGACCGTCTACAAGAGCGCGTCCTGCGGCTGCTGCAAGCTCTGGGTCGACCACGCGCGCGGCGCGGGCTTCACCGTGAAGACCATCGACACCGATGACCTCGCGGGCGTGAAGGCGCAGATGGGCGTGCCGGCCTCGCTCCAGTCGTGCCACACGGTGGTGGTCGCCAGCTACGTCCTCGAGGGCCACGTGCCCGCCGCCGACGTGAAGCGACTCCTCGCCGAGAAGCCCGCGGTGCGCGGCCTGGCGGTGCCCGGGATGCCGGTCGGCTCGCCGGGGATGGAGCAGGGCCCGCCGATCGGCTACCAGCGCTACGAGGTGGTCGCGTTCACGGCGCAGGGCAAGACGTCGGTGTTCGCGAGGCACTGAGCGGGGGACGGAAGGCGGATGGCGGATGGCAGGAACGGCGATGCGGGGGTGAGCTCAAGGCCCATCCCCGCATCGCCGTTCCCGCCATCCGCCCTCTGACCTCTGCGTTCTTCTTCACTGGGGCGGGTGGACTCGAACCACCAACCGCTCGATTAACAGTCGAGTGCTCTGCCAGTTGAGCTACACCCCAAGGGAACCCGGCCGCCTGGCGACGGCCCATGGACAATCTACCCTTGATGAGTATCGGCAGCGCACCGTCGCGACTGTAATGCCCGGGTCAGGGCCGTGGCAGGGCGAGGGTCGTGAGCAGCTCGCGGGTCTCGGGGGAGTCGAACCGCTCCAGCGCGCTGATCGCCCGGCGGCGGATGGCGGGGGTCTCCGTGGACCGCGCGATGCTGGCGAGCTTGTCCCGCGACGGACGCGAGCCTTCCTGCGCCAGGGCGCTGATCATCGCACCTCGCGTCTCGGTGTCGTCCATCGCGTCGTAGAGCGCGGCCAGTTCCTCGCCGCTCGTGCCGGCCCGCTCGAGCAGCGTGATCGCGCGCCGGCGGACGGCGCTCGACTGGGTCGCGTCCCGCGCGACGGACTGCAGCCACCGGGCGTTCGTGCGCCCACCGACGCCCGCGACCGCGGTGAGCACGGCCTCGCGCGAACGGTCGCTGGTCATCGTCGCGAGCGCGTCGCGCAGCAGTTCGGCATCGGCACCGGTGGCGAGGTCGTTGCCGAGTCCGCCGAGCGCCGAGACCCGGAGCTCCTCCGGCCGCCTGGCATCGGCGACCACGGTCCGGAGGTGCTGCCGCGCGCGGGGTTCGCCGCTGCGGCCGAGCGTGCGGACCGCCTCGCCCGCGAGCCAGCCGTCCTGCGCGGCGCCCGCGAGCGTGACGAGCGCACCAATCCCGGCGCCTTCCTCGAGGCGCACGAGCGCGCCCACCGCGGCGCGGCGCGTGTCGCGCGAGCGGTCGTCATCGCGCGCGACCGCGGCGAGCGACTCGGCCCCGGCCCCGTCGCGCGCGAGGACCACCGGGGCGATGGCGTCGCGCGCGGGGCGCCCGCTCGCGCGCCGCGCCTGCGCGAGCAGCCAGGCGGTCGCCTCGCGGGCCTCGACGGCCCCGAGGTCGGTCGCCTGGGGATCCTGCCGCAGGGGCCCGACGAAGGTCTCGATGCGCACGAGCTCGCGGGCGACGATCGTCAGGCGCACGCGGACCGGGCCGTGCTCGCAGGCGGCCCGCGGCGCCGCCGCACCGTACGCCTCGACGGTGCGACCGTACCAGGAGTCGGTGCCCACCCGATACCACTGCGCGCCGTCTCCGCAGGCATCCTCGCGCGCGGGGAAGTGGAACTCCACCTTGCCGTCCGCCACCGCCTGCACGCGCCGCTCGAGCGCGCTCCCCTGCGCACAGACCGCGCCGGCCAGCAACGCACTCAGCGCGACCGCGCCGAGCCCTGCCGCGCGCGCGCTCATCGATCGATCAGCTCGAGCAGGAGCTGCGTGGTGCGCGGGTCCTTCTTGCCGTTGAGCGCGGAGATCGCGGCGCGGCGCAGCTGCGGGTCGGTCCCGGTGCGCACGATCTCGATGAGCTTGTCCGTGGCCTCGGGTTCCTTGCGGTCGCCGAGCACGTCGACGATGCGCTCACGCATGGAGCGCGTGGCGGCGCCGTCGTAGAGTTTGCCGAGCTGGGCGATCGGGAGCTCGCGGCCGAGCCGGCCGAGGATCGCGCCGCGCACCTCGGCGGGCTCCTCCTCGCGCTGCACGAGCCCCATGAGCCAGGTGAGCGTCGCCTCGTCCTCGGCGCGCGCGAGCACGGAGGCTGCGGCCGACTTGAGGCGTGAGGTCTCGAGGCGCGGATACACGCCGCGGAGCCAGGCCGCATCGTCGGGCGAGATGCGCCGGTCGCTCTGGTCGACGCGGATGATCTCGAAGTCACCGGCGCTGATCACGCGCGGCGAGGGCGAAGGGCGCGGGGCGGGCATCGGACGGCCGGAGTACTGGCCGGCGACCACCGGCGCCGGCGGCGCGGCGGGCGCCGCCGGCACGGCCACGCCGGTCGGCGAGGTCACGGCCACCACGCCGCTCCCGGCCACGCTGATCGCCCGCGGCGTGCACTGCCCACCGTCGCACGAGATCGCGTAGTCGTAGCTCACGCCCACGGAGCGGTCGAAGGTCGCGATCGCGTCGAGGCGCAGCCGCTCGGGCGCACTAGTGCGCTCGACCAGCGCCCGGATCGCCTGCCGCGCCCGCGGGCTCTCGTGCTCGCCGAGGGCGCGCACGGCGGCGCGCTGCACGCTCACGACCGTGTCGGCGCGCATGATCTGGTCGAGCGTCCCCACGATCTCGTCGCCGCTCACCTTGGCGAGGTAGCCGATCGCATCGGCGCGCACCGAGGGGGACGGATCGTTGCGCGCGACATCGGCGAGCCGGGCCCGCGCGTTCGCGTCGCCCTTGGTGCCGACCATCATGACCGCGCTCTTGCGGAGCGACGCCGAGCATTCGTCGCGGCGCGCGAGCACCCGCTCGAGGATCGGCTGCGCCGCCTCGGGATTGTTGCGCATGAGCGTGCTGAGCGCGGAGGCGCGCACGGAGAGCTCCTCGCTGTCGCAGCTCAGCGCCGCGGCGTTGGCCCGTTCGCGGAGCCGGCTCTGCGCCGATGCGTCGCCGCGCGCGGCGAGCGCACCGGCCACGCGCGTCGCGAGCGACTCCGCCTCGTCGGCATTGCCGGCGCGCGGGAACCGGCTCTGGCGCGCGTCGAGCGCCGCCGCGGCCTGGCGCAGCTCCGTCACGCCACCGATGCGGTAGAGCGCGAAGGCCTGCCAGTAGAGCGCGTCGGCGGCGTACGCCGAGGCGGGCTGGCGGCCGGCGACCTGCGCGAAGAGCACCGACGCACGGCGCCACTCACCGCGGTTGAGCAGCGAGCGCGCTTCGCGGTACACGGAGTCGGCGGGATCCTGCGGGTAGCGCCGGCCCGAGTACCCGTCGAGGGCGACCAGGGTCTGGCCGTCGCCGCCGAGGGTCCAGGCGCGCGGCGGCTCGGGCGGGAGCGGGGTGTCGGGCGCCGCCGGGGCCT
>CAZPJF010000353.1:0-3939 GCA_964586095.1 uncultured Gemmatimonas sp.
CTCCGGCTGCGCGGCGCGCCCAAGCCCACCGCCGCGCAGTGGCGCACCGCGCTCATCGTGGGGGTCGCGCTCCTCGCGCTCGGCAACGGGGCGGTGACCTGGGCCGCGCAGCGCGAACCCTCGGGCGTGATCGCGCTCGTGGTGGCGCTCGTGCCGCTCTGGCTCATGATGTTCGGCTGGATGGGGGCCAAGGGCGTGCGGCCGGCATCGATCGAGGTGGCGGGCGTCGCGCTCGGGCTCGCGGGGATCGCCCTGCTCGTGGTGCCGCACGAGGGCGGCGGCAACGTCAGCCTGGCGGGCCTGCTCGTGCTGCTGGGGTCGACCGTCGCGTGGGCGGGCGGTTCGCTCTACGCGCGCACGCTCCCGCCGCTGCCCGTGCCGCTGATCGGGTCCGGCATGGAGATGCTCATGGGCGGCGCGACGATGCTCGCGGTGAGCGCGGCCAGTGGGGAGTTCGCGCGGGTGGGCGCGGCGTCGTTCACGCCCCGCGCGCTCGGCGCGCTCGCGTACCTCGTGCTCTGCGGCTCCATCCTCGGGTTCACGGCCTACAAGTGGCTGCTCGCGAACGTGCGGCCGGCCCTCGCCGGCACCTACGCGTTCGTGAACCCCGTCGTCGCCCTGCTGCTGGGGTGGGGGCTCGCCGGGGAGGCGCTCACGCCGCGCCTGCTGCTGGCGATGGCGCTGATCGTCGGCGCGGTGGCGATGATCTCCCTGCGCCCCTACCTTAGCAGGCGATGAAGCCCAGCGGTCTCCCCACCGGCGGTCCCTCGACGGGGACCGCCGCGGGCACCTTGCCCGCCGAACACCCCCTCGCGCTCGACACCGCGGAGACGGACGTCGCCCTCTGGGGCGTCGTCTTCGCCGGGGGCATCGGGTCGCGCTTCTGGCCGCTCTCCACGCCGGCGCGGCCGAAGCCGCTGCTCGCACTGGTCTCGGAACAGACGCTGATCGAGGATGCGGTCGGCCGGCTGCAGCCGGCGATCCCGCCCGAGCGCGTGCTCATCCTCACGAGCCGCGACATCGCGCCCGCGATCCGCTCGGTGACGCGCGACGTGCCCGAGGAGAACGTGCTGGTGGAGCCGCGTCCGCTCGGCACCGCGGCGGCGCTGGCCTGGGCGGCCCAGGAACTGGTGCGGCGCGGCGGGCCGAGCGCCATCTGCTGCGCGGTGCATGCCGACCTCGCCGTGGACTTCCCGGAGGAGTTCCGCCGGACGCTGCGTCGCGCGGCGGCGCATGCGGCGCGGGAACGGGCGCTCGTCTCGGTGGGGATCCGCCCGTCGCGCCCGGAGACCGGCTTCGGGTACGTGACGCCCGCGGGCGCGCTCGACCCCGACGCACCGCTGCACCGCGGCGGCGTGGCGCTGACGCGCGGCTACGTGGAGAAGCCGAGCGAGGCCGAGGCCTCGGCCCGCATCGCGGACGGCGCGCTCTGGCACGGCGGCATCCTCGTCGGCGCGGCGGAGACGCTGCTCGCCGAGCTCCGGCGGCACACGCCGGAAGTGCGGGACGCGCTCGATCCGCTCGCCGCGGGGAACCTGCCGGGGTTCGTGGGCATGGTCCGCGCGACCTCGCTCGAGCGCGGGCTCCTCGAGCGCACCGACCGCCTGCTCGTGCTGCTCGGCGAGTTCGGGTGGGACGACGTGGGCACGTGGGCATCGCTGCGCCGGGCGCGCGAGCTCGACGACGACGGCAACGGCGCGTTCGGCACGGTGCACTTCGTGGACGCCGACTGCAACGTCGTCCACGCCGGGCATGGGCAGGTGGTGATGTACGGCGTGAGCCGGATGCTCGTCGTCACCCTCCAGGGCCTCACCTTCGTGACGACGCTCGACCGCGCGGCCGACCTCAACCGGCTGCTCGACGCGCTGCCGGGCTCGATGCGGATCAACCCGACCGGCTGACGCGCGGCTGCGCGAGCGCGGTCGCGGCGAGCAGGACGAGCGCGATCCAGAGCGCGTCCGCGAGGAGCAGGTGCACGAGCTGCATCCAGATCGGGGCGAGGAGCAGGAGGTTCACGAGCCCCGCGAGCAGCTGCCCCAGTCCGAGCGCGGCCACGAGCACGGCGAGCCGGGTCGTGAGCGGCGACGGGCGGAGGCGCGCGCTCACGCCGGCCGCGAGCAGCAGCACGAACACCACCGCCACGGCGAGCGTCGGGTGGAGCACGCGGAGCCGCACGAGCAGGTGCGCGGTGGGGGAGAAGTCCTGGCGGATGCCCTCGGCGAGCGACGCGGCGGGGAAGAGCGTGTCGCCGAGCGCGGTGACGGCGCCGGTCATGCCGAGCACGAGGGTGCCGGTCAGCGCCGTGAGGAGGAGCTTCCCCTCGGCGCCGAGGTCGTCGAGGCGCGGGACGCGGGCGCCCGAGGCGAACCAGGGCACGAGGGCCAGCGCGGCGACGAGCCCGAAGGTGTTGAGCAGGTGCGCGGCGAGCCAGTAGGCGCGCGCGATGCTCGCGTTCTGCGCGACCATCTCGAAGAGCACGAGCCCCGCGCCCACCAGCGCCTCCGTGAGCATGAGCGCCATGGCGGCGTGCGCGGCGACGCGCGCCGCGTCCCCCGCGGGCCGCGTGCGGCGCGCCCACACGAGCTGCCCGACCACGAGCAGGAGGGCGATGCCCGAGGTGGCGCGGTGCGTGAGCTCGATGATCGTCTCGAGCGCCGGCGCGCGCGGGATCACCTCGCCGTTGCAGAGCGGCCAGTGCGCGCCGCATCCGGCCCCCGAGCCCGAGGCGCGCACGTACGCGCCCCACAGGATCACGAGCAGGTTGTAGGCGAGGACGCCCCATCCGTATCTTGCGAAGCGCGTCATCCCAGGACTCCCCATGAAACGCAGCACGCTCATCACGCTCCTGCTCGCGGCGGGCTTCACCGCGGTGCTCATCTACTCCATGCTCTCGACCCAGCAGGTCGAGTGCCGCGCCTGCGTGACCTTCAACGGCACCGAGAACTGCGCGACCGCCTCGGGCGCGGACTCGCTGGAGGCGCTCCGCACGGCGGTGAACACGGCGTGCGGCACGCTCGCGCAGGGCATGGACGAGTCGATCCGCTGTGCCGGGCTGCCGCCCCAGCGGCCGCAGTGCCGGACGCGCTGACGGCGTGGCGAAGTCTAACGGAGCCGACGCGGTCGCGCGCTGGCGCGCCGAGACGCCCGGCTGCGCGGGCCGCATCCACCTGAACAACGCCGGGGCGGCGCTCATGCCGGCCCGCGTCCACGACGCCATCACCGGGCACCTCGCCCAGGAGATGGCCCTCGGCGGCTACGAGGCGGCGGATGCCGCGGCCGCGGCGGTCGCGGCGGCGTACGCGGACGTCGCCGCGCTGGTGGGCGCCGCGCCGCGGCAGGTGGCGGTGGCCCCGAGCGCGACGCATGCGTTCGCGCAGGCGCTGGCGGCCTTCGACTTCGCGCCCGGCGACGCGCTCCTCACGTCGACCGACGACTACGTGTCGAACCAGCTCATGTACCTCTCCCTCGCGCGGCGGCGCGGGGTGCGCGTGCTCCGCGCGCCCGATGCGGCCGAAGGAGGGGTGGATTTGGAGGCGTGGGACCGGCTGCTGCGCACCGCGCGGCCGCGCGTCGCCGCCCTCACCTGGATCCCGACCAACAGCGGCCTCGTGCAGCCGGCCGCCGAGCTGGGCGCGCGCTGCCGCGCCGCGGGCGTCCCGTTCGTGCTCGACGCCTGCCAGGCGGTGGGGCAGCTCGAGGTCGACGTCACGGCACTGCAGTGCGACTACCTGTCGACGACCGCGCGCAAGTTCCTGCGCGGACCCCGCGGGATCGGCTTCCTCGTGGTCGGCGCCGAGGCGCTCGCGCGGGGCGACCACCCGCTGCTCGTCGACATGCGCGGCGCCCTGTGGACCGACGCCGACGCGTTCGCGCTCGTCGAGGATGCTCTGCGCTTCGAGGCGTGGGAGGTCCCGTACGCGCTCGTCCTCGGGCTCGGCG
>CAZPJF010000354.1:0-3936 GCA_964586095.1 uncultured Gemmatimonas sp.
GCGTGGCCGCCACGGCGCTGAAGAGCACCGGGATGCCCATCGCGAGGCTGAAGAGGGCCAGGAAGCGCACCGTGAGCGTCACCTTGGAGACGATCTGGTCGATGGTGCGCCGCACGAGCGAGAGGTCGATGCTCGAGACGTTGGGGAAGCGGCGCACCGACTCGCGCTGCAGCCTCGCGACGGCCGTGTCGCTCGCGACGGCGGCCACGACCACGAACTGCTTGGGCGCGATGTCGATGGCCGCCGGCTGGAAGACGGCGAAGAAGTTGGGCTCGAACCGGCCCCAGTCCACCTCGCGCGTGCTGGTGAGCACGGCGCGCACGCGCACGCCCTGCACGTCCCAGGTGACCGTGTCGCCGAGCGCGAGCTGGAGATCGGCGACGATGTCCTGCTCCATGGAGTACTCGAAGAGCGTGTCGCGTCGGGCGGCCGCCGGATACCACGCGCCGGCGACGAGCCGCTCCGTGGGCACGAGCGAGTCGCGGTAGGTGGAGCGGTACTCGCGGCGGAGCGCCCAGTAGCGGGCCGGGAGGGCGTGCGCCGCGGCCCACTGCTCGGTCGTGCGGCCGTTGATCTCGGCGATGCGCATGGTGACGATCGGCGTGACCGAGACGACGTCGTGCCCGGCGCCGCGCACGAGCGAGTCGACGCCCGCGGCCTGGTCCTCCTGCACGTCGAAGAACACGAGGTTGCCGCGCGAGGCCTCCGCGGTGAGGTCGAACGAGCGGAGCAGGTTCGCCTGCACGAGGATGATCGTCGTCACCAGGAAGGAGCCGAAGCCGAGCGCGAGCACCACGGCGCGGGTCTGGCTGTTGGGGCGGTAGAGGTTCGCGACGCCCTGCCGGACGACATAGGGCCACGACGGCGACACGAGGCGCCGGGCGAGCGCCGAGAGCAGCATCGCCGCGCCGAAGAGGAGGGCGATGCTCACGAACACCCCCACCGCGAAGCCGAGTCCCTGCTGCGTGGTGTCGGCGCGGTCGATCGCGAGCAGCAGCACGCTCGAGACGAGCGCGAGGTTGACGATCCAGGTCCAGCTGTCCCTGCGGCGCGAGGCCGCGAGCGCGGCGTCGTCGCGGCGGATCGCCTGGAGCGGCGAGACGCGGCGGAGCACGAGGAGCGGGCGCAGCGCGAAGATCACCGCCACCCAGACGCCGATCGCCAGCCCGAGGGCGATGGCCGAGGGGACGAGCGTCACGGCGACGTCGACCGGCAGGAAGTCGCCCATGATCCGCGGCAGCAGGAACTGGATGCCGACGCCGAGGGCGGCGCCGATCGCCGCGCCGAGGAGGCCCATCGCGGCCGCCTGCACCAGGTAGATCGTGAGCACCTGCGCGCTCGACGCGCCGAGGCAGCGGAGCACGGCCACCGTGTCGATCTTCCGCTGCACGAAGGCGTTCACGCCGCTCGCGACCCCGATCCCGCCGAGCAGGAGCGCGATGATCCCGACGACGCCGAGGAACCGGGCGAGCTGCGCGATGGAGTCGGTGAGGTCGATCTCGTTCTCGACGACGGTGCGGATGCGGACGCCGGCGCCCTCGAGGCGCGGGCGGAGCGGCGCGACCCAGAGCGGGCTCTGGACGTCCGCCGGGAGGCGCAGCACGGCCTCGTACTCCGCCCGGCTGCCGAGCCCGAGCAGCTGCGTCTCGGCGAGGTAGCGGTCCGGGATGAAGATGCGCGGGCCGATCGTGGCCGCGATGCCAGGGTCGCCCGGCACGTTGGTGAGCGAGGCGCGGATCACGAAGCGCGCGAAGCCGATGACGAGCGTGTCGCCCACCTGCGCGTCGAGCGAGATGAGCAGCGACGGGTCGACGTAGGCGTTCGGTCCGTCGTGCAGGCGCGCCCAGGCGCCGGCCGGCGCGGTGATGACCTCGCCGTAGAACGGGTAGCCGGGGCCGACCGCGCGCACCTGCGCGAGGCGCGTGCCCCCCGAGGGGGACGCCGTGGCCATCGAGGCGAAGCTCACGACCTTGGCCGACGGCACCTCGGCGCGCGCGAGCGAGTCGAGGATCGAGTCGAGCGCCGGGGTGAAGCCGTTGCGGGCGCGCAGGTTGATGTCGCCGCCGAGGAGCGCGCGCGACTGGTCGGCGATGCTCTGCTGGACGTTGGCGGCGAAGGAGTCGATCGCGACCAGCGCCGCGACGCCGAGCGAGATCGAGCTCATGTAGAGCAGGAGCCGGCGGCGCGCGGTGCGGCTCTCGCGCCAGGCGACGGCCATGAGCGTGCCGAAGGGGGCGGTGCGCGGCATCAGGCGGCGGGGCCGGTGGTGCCCTCGGCCGGCGCCGCGCCCGCGGGGACCGGGCCGGCGCCGTCGCCGCGCGACGGGCGGTCCTCGACGACGACCCCGTCCTTCAGCCGGATCACCCGCTGCGCGTGCTCGGCGAGCGTGAGGTCGTGCGTGACGATGACCACCGTGGCGCCCGACTCGCGGTTCAGCTGGTCGAGCAGCTCGACGATCCGCGCCCCGGTGGTCCCGTCGAGGTTGCCGGTGGGCTCGTCGGCGAAGAGGATGCGCGGCTGGTTCGCGAAGGCGCGCGCGATGGCCACGCGCTGCTGCTCGCCCCCCGAGAGCTGGTTGGGGAAGTGGCCGGTGCGGTCGCCCAGGCCGACGCGCTGGAGGAGGTCCCGCGCGCGGGCGCCGGCGTCCGGGTCGCCCCGCAGCTCGAGGGGGACCTGGACGTTCTCCGCGGCCGTCAGCGTGGGGATGAGTTGAAACGACTGGAAGATGAACCCAACTTTCTCGCCGCGGAGCTTGGCGCGCGCGTCCTCGTCGAGGCGCGTGAGGTCGGCCCCGTCGAGCAGCACCGTACCGCGGGACGGCAGGTCGAGGCCCGCGAGCAGGCCCAGGAGCGTGGTCTTGCCGCTCCCGGACGGGCCCACGATGGAGACGAACGCGCCCTGGGGGATGTCGAAGGACACGTCCCGGAGCACAGCCAGGGCGGAGGTGCCGCTCTGGTATTCCTTGGTCAGGTCTCGAGCCGCGAGCATCGAATGGATTCGATCGTGAGGGGAAGGGCGCTGCGGAGCGCGATGGCCGCCGCGACCGTGGTGGCGACTTTGGTCGCGACGGCCTGTGGTGGCGCCTCCGAAGGGAAGCCGGCCGCGGCACCCCGGGTTCCCCCGGAATCAACCACCGCGGCCCCGGCAGCTGAAGTGGCGGCGGCGCGCGTGCTGATCCTGGGCACCAGCCTCACCGCGGGGCTGGGGCTCGATCCCGACAGCGCGTATCCCGCCGTGCTGCAGCGGCTGGCCGACTCCGCGGGCTACCGGGTGCAGGTGGTGGCGGCCGGGCTCTCGGGCGAGACGTCGGCCGGCGCGCTGCGGCGCGTGGAGTGGCTCCTGCGCGACCGGGCGGACGTCGTGGTGATCGAGACGGGCGCGAACGACGGCCTGCGCGGGCTCCGCGTGGACTCGACGCGCGCCAACCTGGTGGGGATCATCCGGAAGGTCCGCGAGACGCTCCCGGCGGCGCGGGTGCTGCTGGCGCAGATGGAGGCGCCGCCCAACCTGGGGCAGCGCTACACGCGCGACTTCCACGATGCCTTCATGTCCGTCGCGCGGGACGAGGCCGTGACGCTGATCCCGTTCTTCCTCGACGGGATCGCCGGGGACCGCGCGCTGAACCAGGACGACGGCATCCACCCCAATGAGGAGGGGGCGCGGCGGGCGGCGCGCAACATGTGGAAGACGCTGGGGCCGGTCCTGCGCGACGTGCCGGCCGCCTCGTCCCGCTGACGGGGTCGTTGACCACGGGCGTCGAGGCGGCTAAGATTCGAGGCTGTCTTGCTTTAGCCCTGTCCTCACCCGTTGCACTGACGATTATGGCGCTCCCAGCCACGCAGATCCGCCGCGGCATGGTGATCGTGTTCGAAGGCGATCCCTGCCGCATCATCGAGTTCCGGCATCACACGCCGGGCAACCTGCGCGCGATGGTGC
>CAZPJF010000355.1:0-3933 GCA_964586095.1 uncultured Gemmatimonas sp.
GTTCGGCGGCCTCCCGTACGTCGCTGCCATGCACGGCGACATCTTCTATCCGACCTTCCTGCTGCGCCTGGTGCTGCCCACCGACGTCGCGATGACGTGGGGGATGCTCCTGCACATCATGCTCGCGGGCATCGCCACCTATGCGTTCCTCCGGGCGGTCGGCGTGGGGTTCCACGCCGCGCTGGTGGGCGGCCTTGCGTACATGATGAGCGGGCCCATCGCGGGCCTCGTCTCCCCCGGACATGACGGGAAGATCTTCGTGTCCGCGCTGCTGCCGCTCACGCTCCTCCTGATCACCCGGGGGGTGCGCGACGGCAAGCAGTGGGCCTGGGGCACCCTCGCGGTGGTGGTCGGGCTCGGCGTGCTCTCGCCGCACCCGCAGCTGCTGCAGTACCTGTTGCTCACCGCCGGCGCGTGGGCGCTGATGCTCGCGTTCGGTGGGGCGGGGGAGGAGTCGCTCACGCGCCCGCAGGCGATCGCGCGGCTCGGGCTCGCGCTGGGCGCCGTCGTCCTCGGCGGTGCCATCGGGGCGATCCAGTACCTGCCGGTCACCGAGTACGTGGACTGGTCGCCGCGCGCCGGGGGCAAGGGGTGGGACCACGCGGTGAGCTACTCGATGCCCATCGAGGAGATCCTGAACGCCTACCTCCCGCAGTTCTCGGGGATCCTCGACAACTACTGGGGCCGGAACGGCATCCACTTCCACTCAGACTACATCGGGGCGAGCGTGCTCGTCCTGGCGGCGGCGGGGCTGGCGGCGGTCGGAGGCGCGCGGAAGCGCTTCACCTGGTTCTGGATCGGCACCGGGATCGTGACGCTGCTCTGGGCGCTTGGCGGGAACACGCCGTTCTACCACCTCGTCTACGCGGTGGTCCCGGGCACCAAGTTCTTCCGGGCGCCGAGCACGATCATGTACGTGACGACGCTCGCGATCGCGGTGCTCGCCGCGCTCGGGACGGAGCGGGTGCTCGCCGCCCAGGTGAACCGGCGGTTCCTGGCGGTCGCGGCCGGGTTCGGCGTGGTGGTCGCGCTGCTCGCCTCGGTCGGCTTCTTCGAGTCCATGGCGCTCGGCCTCTCGAAGATCCCGCAGACCGAGGGCCGGATCAACGACGGGAAGGCGGACCTCATCGCCGGCGCCTGGCGTTCCCTGCTGTTCGTCGGCGCGGCCGTCGGGCTCGCGTACGCCGTCGCCCTCCGGCGCCTGTCCCCGTCGATGGTGGGCGCCCTCCTCGCCGCGGTCGTGGTCGCGGACCTGTGGAGCATCGAGCGGCTCTACTTCCGGTTCTCGCCGCCCGCGGCCGAGTCGTTCGCGAGTGACGCGGCGATCGACCACGTGCGGCGCGAGACACAGCCGGTGCGCGTGATCGCCGCCGACCTCACCGGGACGGGCGCATACCACGATCCGAACCTCGGCGGCGACGGGCTCATGCACCACGGCGTCCGCGTCGCCTTCGGATACCACGGGAACGAGCTGCGGTACTACCAGGCCCTCGGCGGCGCGAGCCGCGGATGGGACCAGATGGGGAACCCCGCGTTCTGGGCCCTCGCCAACGTGAAGTACTTCTACACGACAGCCGACTCGCTGCCGATCCCGGGCGCGCGGAAGGTGGTCGGTCCCGTGCGCAGCGCGGCGGGGAGCACGGTCTCGCTCTTCGAGCTCCCGGGCGAGCATCCGTACGCCTGGGTGGTCCCTACGGTCGCCAAGTACCCCGACCGCGCGGTGGAGGAGGCGGTGCGGGCTCCGAACTTCCCCGTGCGCGGAGTGGCCATCCTGGACTCGGCATCCGCCACGCCGGCGGAGCCCCTCACCGCCATCCCGGCCCCGCTCGCAATCCGCGCGACGGTGGAGTCGTACGCGCCCGGCCGGGCGGTCATCCAGCTCGACAGCGCGGCCCCGGCCGGGTCGGCCCTCGTCGTCTCGGAGAACTTCTATCCCGGCTGGACGGCGACGGTGGACGGCCAGCCGGCCAGGGCAGAGCGGGCGAACCTGTCGCTCATCGCGGTTCCACTGCCGGCCGGCGCGCGGCGCGTGGAGCTCGCGTTCGACTCGGCGCCGTACCGCACGGGCAAGACGGTCACACTGGTGGCCCTCGCGCTCGCGCTGCTCGCGGCCGCGGCCGGCGCGGTCGCCGGTCGGATCCCCACGGAGCCGACCCGTGCCTGACCGTGCGCTCGTCATCACCCCCACCTACAACGAACGACCGAACGTCCCGACGCTCGCCGAGCGCGTGCTCGCGCAGGACCCGCGCATCGAGATCCTGTTCGTGGACGACAACTCGCCGGACGGCACGGGCGACCTGATCGCCGAGATGGCGGCCACCAACACCCGGATCCACCTGCTGCGGCGGCCGGGGAAGCTCGGCCTGGGGACGGCCTACCGGGACGGCTTTCACTGGGCGCTCCAGCGGGACTTCGAGCTGATCTTCGAGATGGACGCCGACTTCAGCCACGACCCGGCCCACCTCCCGGAGTTCCTGAAGGCGGCCGAGACGGCCGACTTCGTCCTGGGCTCCCGGTACCTGAACGGGAAGGTCACCGTCGTCAACTGGCCGATCACCCGGCTCATGCTCAGCTACGGGGCGAACATCTACGCCCGCTGGGTGACGGGCATGCGCCTCTGGGACGCCACGGGCGGCTTCAAGTGCTTCCATCGCCGGGTGCTGGCGGCCATCGACCTGGACGACGTGCGTTCGAACGGATACGCGTTCCAGATCGAGATGTCGTTCCGCGCGATGCGGAAGGGGTTCAAGCCGGTGGAGATCCCGATCGTCTTCGCGGACCGTACGGAGGGAGAGAGCAAGATGAGCGGCCACATCGTGCGCGAGGCCATCCTGATGGTCTGGCGACTGCGCTGGTGGGCCCTGACCGGACGGGTGTGAGCGTGCCCCCGGGCGTCGCGGGTGCGCGGTTCTGGAAGATGTCCGGGTCGGGGAACGACTTCGTCTTCTTCGATGCCCGGGAGTCCCCGGAGCTGGCCGGGCGCCTCTCCTCGCCGGCCTTCGTGCGCGAGCTCTGTGCGCCGCACACCGGCGTAGGTTCTGATGGAAGTGCGATCATCCAACGCTCATCCAGTCAAGACTTTAGCCTGCTGTATTTCAACCGTGATGGCAGCATGGGCGAGCTCTGCGGAAACGCCTCGCTCTGCGCGACGCGACTGGCCGTGGAGTTGGGCGCCGCCAGACCGGTTGGCCTGTCGTTCGAGACAGGCGCCGGGGTGATCCGCGGCAGGATCAGGGACGGTCAGCCCGAGATCGACCTCCAGCCCCCGACGGACCTCCGCCCGGACGCCGGCATCTCGCGCCTGCATGGCGAGGCGCGGATGGGCTTCGTGAACACCGGAGTGCCGCACCTGGTCGTCCGCACGGACACGGTGGAGCTGGCGGAACTCGCAACCCGCGGCCCGGAGCTGCGTTACCACTCGAGCCTGCCGTCCGGCGCCAACGTGAACTGGGTGAGCCCGACCGACGATGGCTGGGCCATGCGGACGTACGAGCGCGGTGTGGAGGGGGAGACCCTGGCATGTGGCACGGGCGCGGTGGCGTGTGCCATCCTGCTGTCGACCTGGGGCGAATCCGGGAGCGAGACCCGCCTCCGGACCCGGTCTGGGCGGACGCTCACGGTGCGGCTGCGGTCTGAGGCTGGCGCGACGCAAGCGTCGCTGTCGGGCGAGGGAAGGATCGTGTTTGAGGGGACCCTGCGGGAGCTCTGAGGATATTTCCCGCTTTCCCACAGTTCTCATTTACATAATACATATTATACGAGCTGCGCTGATTCGGCGCGGTGGCGCGATGCCGGTCCAGCTTCCGCGACAGCATTCCGGCAGGACATCCAGGAAGGCGGCGAACGACAAGAGGCCAGCCGCGAACGCGACCGGCCTCCCCTTCAAGCCACTTCTCTCCTCGACGGCGAGCGTTGCCGGGTCCGCGACACCAC
>CAZPJF010000356.1:0-3918 GCA_964586095.1 uncultured Gemmatimonas sp.
TCGCCCGCGATCGACTTGTAGTCGTTGAGCGTCATGATCCCGTGCGCGCCGAGCGAGTAGAGCGCGGCGATCAGGACGGTGCGGCCATCCGGCCGCGCACCCGCGAGCATCACGATCGCGCCCGTCACCCAGGCGAGACCCTCGTACGTCACCCCCACGGCCGCGTTCCCCACCCAGCCGTTCTGCTTGAAGCGGAAGGGCGGCGCCGAGTACGCCCACGCGAAGGCCAGCGCGATCGCGACCGCCAAGACTCCAAGGGTGCCAAGCGGGATCGCCGCGACGAGCGAGAGCAGCGTCCAGACGACCGCGATGCGGAGGCCCCAGCGGCCCGGCATCCGGCCGGAGGGGATGGGGCGGTGCGGCTCGTTGATCGCGTCCACGTCGCGGTCGTACCAATCGTTCGCTGCCTGGCTGGTGGCGCAGACGAGTGGCCCGGTGATCGCGAGCCCCAGCGCCACGGTCCCCATCCGTCCGGTCAGCGGCACCCCGGACGAGATCGCGCCGCACGCGAAGGCCCACATGGGCGGGAACCAGGTGATCGGCTTGAGCAGCTCGAGCACCGCCCCCGGCGTCGGGAGCGTGCGAGCGGTACGTACCGATACGCTGACGGTGGTCACTGTCAGGGAAACCTGACACTAGGGGCGCGGCATGCGCAAGCCAGGGGGGCCATTCCGGGACTCAGCTCGCTTCGGCGGTGTCGGTGTCGCCGGAGGACGACAGCCCGTGCCGGCGGAGCTTCACATAGAGCGTCTGCCGGGACAGGCCGAGGACCTCGGCCGCGGTGGTGCGATTGTCCCCGGTGAGCTCGAGCGCGGCCTCGATGAAATGCCGCTCCACCAGGTCCGATGTGTCGCGGACGAGCGTGGGGAGCGACACGCGGCCGACGAGCGACGTGAGCTCCTCGACCGCCTTGGTCAGGTCACGCGCGCCGTGTGGGACGGTCGCGACCCGGCGTCCCACGTCCCGCAGGACGAAGCCCACGCTGGGCGCCTCGTCGCCGGGGAGGGAGACCGCCGAGAGCTCGATCTCGGTGCCGAGGCCATGCTCGCCGCGCATCGAGCTCGCCGCGAGCCGCACGACGCCGTGCTTCTTGAGCGTGGCGAGGAACACCTGCAGGTCCGCCCCCGGCCGGCCCACCCAGTTCCCGAGCGAACGGCCCTTGGCCTGCTCCTCGCTCGCGAGCTGCGCGAGGTCGAGGAAGGCACGGTTCACCGTGATGATGTCGCCCTCGGGATCGGTGACGGCGAACGCGTCGGGCGCGCGGTCGACCAGCTCGAGCAGCTTCGAGCGGTTCGAGGCGGGGAGCTCGGCGTGCGCCGTGAAGCGCGAGAGCCGCACGAGCAGCAGCGTGAGGTTCTCCTGGCGGAAGCACGACGCGGACGCGAGCGTCTCCCCCCGATCCCCGGCGAGCCGCACCTTGATGTCGCCCGCGTGGCCCGTGGTGCGCGCCGCGCTCAGCAGGTCCTCGACCTGCCGCACATGGTCCCCCGCGATGCCGAGCGGGAACTGCTTCCCGATCAGCTTCTCGGTCGGGATGTCGAACACCCGGGCAGCCGCACCCGACGCATCGACGATGCGCATCGTGTCGGCGTCGACGACGATGATCGCATCCGTCGAGAGCTGGAAGAGGAGGCGGTATCGCGTCTCGACGTGCCGGAGGCGCCAGTAGTCGCGCTCCATCGCCTGCTGCGTGTCGACGAGCCGCTGCTGCAGCGTGGAGATCGTCCTCAGGTCGCGGCCGACCGCGATCACCGAGCCGTCCTCGGCGCGCACGGCATTGTAGGCGACCGGGATGTCCGCACCGGTGCGCGACGGATGATTCACCTGCCGACGGCGCGCCGCCGTGCCGCCCGATGCCTCGCGCAGGAGGAGTTCGATCTTCGGTCGGGACTCGACGGTCACCGTCTCGAGCCAGGGCTTCCCCACCCACGACTCCGCGCCGTCGATCGGCGCCTCGGCGCCGCTGAACGAGACATGGCGGATGACCCCGTGGCGGTCGACGACCAGCGCCACCTCGCTCGTGGCCGTGATGAGCCTGGCCGCCCAGTCCGGTGCGAGATCGGAGAGTGCGGGACGTGGCCCTTCGTTGGCGCGATCGCCGGAGTCCATCTGGGATGACCCGAACGGGGTAGGTGCGTCGACCAGCATGTCCTCGATTATGAGTGGCCCATCAGGCGGCGGGCCTCACGGATGGCGGACGCAGAGTCGACGGCATGGCCGTCCGCTCCCAAGCGCCGCACCCAGGTGGGATCCGAGTTGATGATCTGGCCACCAACGAGAACGCGAATGTCACGGTTGCGAGACACCTGCCTCGCAAGCTGGATCTCACGCCGGAGTGAGGAGACCCGCTCCGAACCCGACACTGAGAGTCCAAGCAAATTGTACTCCGACTCTCGGACTTTGTCCAACAATCCCTCCGACCCGACGGCCGTCGTGAAGTGGACGTCCCAGCCATCCCGCACGAAGAACTCGGCCAGGATCGCCACCCCAAGGGAGTGCTGCTCTCCGGGAGCGCAGCTCAAGAGGATCCGGCCGGCCGACCCCGGGAATGCCTGCTCGGCATTGAATCGGTGGCTCAGCTCGCGGACCAGCCGCTGGATCCGCCCGGTGCCGACGGTCACTTCATAGAAGGTGCAGTCGTCGGCCTCCCACATGCTCCCGAGGACGCGCGCCGCGGGACCGAAACAGTCCTCGAAGATCGCCTGGGGGCTCATTCCGCGATCGAGCAGCCGCTCGATGTAGCGGGTCGACGGGTCCTCGTCGGGTGCGAGGAGGAGCACCACGAAGTCGGACACCAGTCCGGCCTGGGCTTCGCTCCCCGAGTGCGCGACTGGAGCGACCGGAGGAAAGACGAGCCCGCTGACGAGCCCCGGCGCCGGTCTCGCCCGGTGCGGGCGGCTGGCTGGGGCCGAGGGGTGCGCCGTCGCCGATGAGGGCTGAACGGGCCGTGGGCCGGACATTGGGCCTCCGATCGAACTGCGGGTGGGGGGTACCCCGAGAGGAGCAACGCCCCAAGGTTGCACGGACATCGGAAACTGTCAATAGACCCTGACGTAAACCTGTATTGACAATCCCGGGCGTCAGGCCCAATATCTCGGGGCGTGATCCTCCCCCATCCATATGGACGGGAGGGTCTCGGGGTCCCTCCCCTCCCACCCCCGAGGTCCGGTGACTGCTCGTCCGCCGTCAGCCGCCCTGTACAGCCCGGCGCAACGCGCCCGTCGTGACGCGACGCGATGGACGCTCGTGCAGGGGATCCTCGCGCCCGTGCAGTTCGCCGTCTGCCTCGTCTCGGCCGCGCTGGTGCTCCGGTTCCTGGTCACCGGCGAGGGCCTCGCCGCGGCGAACCTGTCGGTGCTCGTGAAGACGGCGGTCCTGCTTCTCATCATGGTCACCGGGTCCATCTGGGAGAAGGTGGTGTTCGACGAGTGGCTGTTCGCCGCGCCGTTCTTCTGGGAGGACGTCGTGTCGATGGGAGTGATCGCGCTGCACCTCGCGTACGTCGGCGCCCTCTTCACCGGGGCGCTCGAGCCGCGGGCGCTCATGCTCCTGGCGCTCGTCGCCTATGCGGCCTACCTCGTCAACGCGGTGCAGTTCGTCCTCAAGCTGCGCGCCGCGCGCCGCAGTGAGTCGCGGGCGCTCGGCCCGCATGCGGCCGCGGGGGCGGCGTGACGGGCACCGCGCTCCCGGTCGTCGGGACGAACGGCTGCGCCGACGCGCCCGTGCTGCGCGAACGGGGGCAGCGCGAGGTCTTCTGCGGCCTCACGGGCATCGTCTGGCTGCACCGGAAGATGCAGGACGCCTTCTTCCTCGTGGTCGGGTCGCGCACCTGCGCGCACCTCGTCCAGTCGGCGGCGGGCGTCATGATCTTCGCCGAGCCGCGCTTCGCCACCGCGATCCTCGGCGACCGCGACCTCG
>CAZPJF010000357.1:0-3890 GCA_964586095.1 uncultured Gemmatimonas sp.
GGGCTCGTCGCCGTGCTGCCCGTGGTGAACGTCATGGAGCTCGCCTGCACGCCGGTCGTCGCGCTCGGCGCGTGGGGGGAACGCGCCCTGCACTCCGTGCTGCCGCCGCCCCCGCCGGACGAGGAGGACCGCGAGGATGCGGTCGAGCGCTTCCGCGAGGTGGTCGCCGCCGAGGCGGACGTGGGGGGCGCGGGGGAGGTGATGCTCCACGGCGTCTTCTCGCTCGGCGACACCAAGGTGCACGAGATCATGGTGCCGCGCGTCGACATCGTGGGGCTCGAGAAGGAGACGGCCTGGTCGGAGGTCGCGGACAAGGTGCGCAGCGCGCGGCACGCCCGGCTCGTCGTGTTCGACGGCACGCTCGACGAGGTCGTGGGGGTGCTCTACGCGAAGGACCTGCTCGCCGCCCTGCTCGCGGACGAGGAGCCCGCGGGCGGCTGGCAGTCGCTCGTCCGGCCGTCGCTCTTCATCCCGGGCACCAAGACGGTCGAGGCGCAGCTGCGCGAGTTCCGCGCCACCCGCCGGCACATCGCGATCGTCGTCGACGAGTTCGGGGGCACCGCCGGCCTCGTCACCCTCGAGGACGTGCTCGAGCTGATCGTCGGCGACATCCAGGACGAGGGCGACGTGGAGCGGCCGGAGGTGGAGCGCGGCGAGGCCGGCCGGCTCTGGCTCGCGGCGACGGTGACGCTCGACACCCTGTCCGACCTCGTGGGGCAGGACCTGCGCCGCGGGGACGTGACGACGATCGGTGGGCTCGTGCTCGAGCTCCTGGGACGCGTGCCGCGCGCCGGCGAGGAGCTCGTGGTGGCGGGGCACCGCCTGGTGGTCGAGCGCGTGGTGCGCCGGCGCGTGGAGCGCGTCTACCTCGAGCCGCTCGTGGCCGAGGCGGCCCCGGCAGGGGAGGCCTCCGCGTGAGCACGCTCATGCTCTCGGTGATCCTCGTGTCGGTGGTGGGGGTGCTCACCGGCGCGGCGACGGCGCTGCGCAGCGTGAGCCGCATCTGGCTGCGCCACTGGGCGGAGCAGCGGCTGGCGGGCGCGGGGACGGCGGCGCTCTATCTCGAGCGCCCGCAACGGCTGCTGCTGGCGGCGGGCACCGGGATCGCGGGGACCGTCTTCGCGCTCGGTGCCGTCCTCGGGCTGACCACCGGCGACCGGCCCGGCGCCCTCCTTCAGGCGATCCTCGTCGCCGTGCTGCTGCTCCTCGCCGTGGGGCAGCTCCTCCCGCGCGCGATCGCGCAGCGCTGGCCCTCGGAGACGCTGCCGGTCCTCCTCCCGGCGCTGCGGGTGGTGGAGCGGCTCAACGCGCCGATCGCCGCGCTCGCCCTCGCGCTCGTCGACCGCTGGCGCGGGCGGCCGGTCGCGGCGGCCCCGACCGCCGCCGAATCGCTCGAGGACCTGCTGCGCGAAGGGGAGATCGAAGGCGTCGGCGCCGCCGAGGAGCGTGCGATCATCAGCGGCGTGGTGGAGTTCGGGACCACGCGGGTGCGCGAGGTGATGACCGCGCGCGCCGAGATCGTCGCCGTCGAGCGCTCGGCGCCGCCGGACGAGGTCGCGCGCGTCGTCTCGCAGTCCAAGTTCAGCCGGCTTCCCGTGTACGAACGCACGCTCGACCACGTGGAGGGGCTCATCACCAGCTGGGACGTGATCGCGCGACCGGAGAGCCCGCTGCGCACGCTGCGGCCGGTGGCCGTCGCGGCGCCGGACGAACCGTGCCATGCGCTGATGAGCCGGATGCTCCGCGACCGCCGGCACCTCGCGATCGTGCGCGGCGCGGCGGGCGAGACGCTCGGCCTGGTGACCCTCGAGGACCTGGTGGAGGAGTTCGTGGGCGACATCCACGACGAGCACGACGAGTTCATCGGAGGCGACCGGTGAGCGCCGCCTTCCCGCTCCCGGCCGACGCGCCGCGTGCGCTGCGCAGCCTCCTCGACGACTTCGCCGCGGGGCGGAAGGCCGCGCTCGCGCGCGCGGTGAGCATCGTGGAGGATCATCGCGACGGGCACGAGCTGCTGCTCGCGGCCTGCCACCCGCGGCTCGGGCAGGCCCGGCGGATCGGGGTCACCGGCCCGCCGGGCGCGGGGAAGTCGACGCTCACCACGCTCCTCGCGGAGGCGTACCTCGCGCAGGGGCTGCGGGTGGGGGTCGTGGCGGTGGATCCGACGTCGCCGTTCACCGGCGGTGCGCTGCTCGGCGACCGCGTGCGCATGGAGCGCGTGGCCCTGCATCCCAACGTCTTCATCCGGTCGATGGCGACGCGCGGCTCGCTCGGCGGGCTCGCCGCGACGACGCGCGAGGTGTGCGACGTGCTCGACGCGTTCGGGATGGACCGGATCCTGGTCGAGACGGTCGGCGTGGGGCAGAGCGAGCTCGACATCGCCCGGCTGGCGGACACGAGCGCGGTGGTGCTGGTGCCCGAGAGCGGCGACTCGATCCAGACGCTGAAGGCCGGCGTGATGGAGATCGCGGACCTCTTCGTGGTGAACAAGGCCGACCGCCCGGGGGCCGACCGGCTCCGCAACGACATCGAGCTCATGCTCGGCCTCCGGAGCGGCGCGACGCTGAAGGACGTGCCGGCGCACCATGGGGTCGACCTGAAGCACGTGAACCCCAAGCGCGTGGCGCGCGAGGCGGCCGCGCGGGACGACGCGGACCAGTGGACCCCGTCCGTGCTCCGGACCATCGGCGCGACGGGGGAGGGGGTGGCCGAGTTCGTGACCACCCTCGACCGGCACTTCGCGTATCTTGAACGGAGCGGGACCCTGCACGCGCGGCGCCGGGCGCGGCTGCGCGAGCGGGTGGTGGACGCCGTGGAACATCGGGTGCGCCGACGCCTCTGGCGCGACGCCGCCCTCACCGACTGGCTCGAGGCGCAACTGCCCGCACTGGAGCGCGGGGAGCTCACGCCGCTGGCCGTGGCCGAGACGCTGCTCGACCGCAGCGTGCAGGCCGGGACCCTCACCGGGAAGGCTCCATGACCTCGATCCCCGACCTCGATCCGACCGTCGCCGCGATGCAGCAGGAGCTCGAGCAGCTCCGCGCCGAGGTGGACGCCTGGCGCGCCCGCTACGCCAAGGGCGAGGTGCGCGACATCGCCTACACGAACTCCGGGAAGGAGGTCGCGCCGCTCTACACCGCGCTCGACCTCGAGGGCTCGGGCGGCACCGCGTTCGAAGTGCCGGGGGCGTTCCCGTTCACCCGCGGGATCCACCCGACGGGCTACCGCGGCAAGCTCTGGACGATGCGCCAGTTCGCCGGCTTCGGCTCGGCCAAGGAGACGAACGAGCGCTACAAGTTCCTGCTGCGGAACGGGACGACCGGGCTCTCGGTCGCGTTCGACTTCCCCACGCTGATGGGTTACGACTCCGACCATCCCCGCAGCGAGGGGGAGGTGGGGAAGTGCGGCGTCGCGATCAGCTCGCTCGCCGACATGGAGCAGCTCTTCGACGGGATCCCGCTCGACCAGGTCTCGACGTCGATGACGATCAACGGCCCGGCGATCATCCTGTGGTGCTTCTACATCGCGGCGGCGGAGAAGCAGGGCGTGAAGCCGGAGCAGCTCCGGGGGACGATCCAGAACGACATCCTCAAGGAGTACATGGCGCAGCACGCCTGGTGCTTCCCGATCGAGCCGGCGCTGCGCCTGATCGTCGACATGTTCGAGTACGGCGCCCGGCACGTGCCGCAGTGGAACACCATCTCGATCTCCGGCTACCACATCCGCGAGGCGGGGGCCACGGCGGCGCAGGAACTCGCGTTCACGCTGGCCGACGGCTTCACCTACGTGGAGCGGGGCATCGCGCGCGGGCTCGACGTGGACGAGTTCGCCCCGCGGCTCTCGTTCTTCTGGGACATCCACAACGACTTCTTCGAGGAGATCGCCAAGCT
>CAZPJF010000358.1:0-3860 GCA_964586095.1 uncultured Gemmatimonas sp.
GGTTGACCACCCCTACGGGGCCGCGGCGGCGCGGGTTCCTCGCCGCCCGGCCCAATAAGTCCCCCGCCCCCGCTGGCAAGCTTGTGAACGATTTCACAAGCCCCCGGGTCCCGTGAAGCACATCGCCGAATCCACCGTCCGACGCCTTTCTCTCTACCTCCGGTTCCTCGAGGAATACGAGGCACAGGGCCATGCCACGATCTCGAGCGGCGAGCTCGCCCTCTCGGGCGGCACGACGTCCGCCCAGGTGCGCAAGGACCTCTCGTTCTTCGGCTCCTTCGGCAAGCGCGGGCTCGGCTACAGCGTGAAGGACCTGAGCGAGGCGATCCGCGACATCCTCGGGCTCGGCCGCACGTGGGACGTCATCATCATCGGTGCCGGGAAGATCGGCGCGGCGCTCGCGCAGTACCGCGGTTTCGCCACGCGCGGCTTCCATGTGGTCGGCGTCTACGACCGCGACCCGGCGCGCATCGGCACTGCCCTCGGCGCGATCACGGTCCGCGCCGACGCGGACCTCGAGAAGGACATCGCGCGCCTCAAGCCACAGATCGCGGTGCTCTGCGTCCCCGGCGAGGCGGCCCAGCCGATCGTCGATCGCGTGACCGCGGCGGGCGTGCGCGCCGTGCTCAACTTCGCCCCGGCCCCCCTCCATGTTCCGGAGGGGGTGACGCTCCGCGCCGTGAACATGGCCACGGAGCTGGAGATCCTGGCGTTCGGCCTGAGCCACGCGACGGGCACCCTCTCCGAGCCGGGGCGCCGCTCCGCCAGCTGAGCGCCCCGGCAGCGGTCGCGCTGCACGCGCCCCCTGCGCATCGCGCGCGATCCCTACGCGCCGCGCGCCCGCAGCAACGCCGCGAAGTCGATTGGGCTGAGCACCTCCGGGCGCGCCTCGCCATCCAGCCCCGCGCGCGCCAGCACGGCATCCGCCTCCTCCGCGCCGAGTGACCAGAGCGTCCGCACCACGCGACGCAACTGCTTCCGCCGCAGGCCGAAGGCGCCCTGCACCAGCACGCGGAACGGCTCCTCCTCGGGCTCGGCGACCACGGGGTCCGTACGCGGCACGATCCGCACGACGGCCGACTCCACCTTGGGCGGCGGCGAGAAGGCGCGCGCCCCCACGGCGAAGAGCGACTCCGCGTGCGCGAGCGCCTGCACGTTCACCGACAGCGCGCCGTAGTCGTCGCTCCCGGGCGGCGCGACGATCCGGTCGGCCACTTCCTTCTGCACGAGATACACGGCGCGCGCCGGCCGCGGGCGCCGCATGGCGTGGAACAGGATGGGCGTGGTGATGTTGTAGGGCACGTTCCCCGCGAGCAGGTACGGCCCGCCCGCGAGCGCGCCCAGGTCCTGCGCGAGCACGTCGCCCTCGACGAGCGCGAAGCGCGGCTCATCCGCCCATCGCGCGCGCAGGAGGGGCACGAGCTCGCGGTCGAGTTCGATCGCGATCACGCGGCCCGCGCGCTCCAGCAGCTGCGCCGTGAGCGCGCCGCGCCCGGGCCCGATCTCGATCACGGTGTCCGCGCGCGTCGCGCCGAGGGCGTCGGCGATCCGGCCCAGGAGGCGCGGGTCGGTGAGGAAATGCTGGCCGAGCCGCTTCTTCGCGCGTGGGAGCGCCATCGCGGCCGCGCTCAGGCGCTGCGCAGCACGACGACCGCCTGGTCGTCGTGGGGCCGCATGCGCCCCATGTGCCCCTCGACGAGGGCGAAGACGCCGTCGACGATCCGCGACGGCACCTCGCGGCGGCGCGCGCGGAGCACGTCGAGCACCCGCTTCTCGCCGAGCGTGGCGCCGCGCGCGTCGCGCGCATCGCTCACGCCGTCGGTGAACATCACCAGGAGGTCGCTCGGCGCCCAGGGACGCGCGGCCGCGTGCAACCCCTCGGGGCCGAGGCCGAGTGGCGGGTCGGTGGCCTCGAGCCGCACCGCCTCGCCGTCGGCGCCGATCACGAACGCGTGCGGGTGCCCGGTGTTGGTCCACCGGACGGTGGCGGCGTCGCGGTCGATCACGGCGTAACAGAGCGACAGGAACATCTCGGTCTCGCGCAGCTCCTCCTCGACCGTGGCGAGGAGCGCCTGCACCGTCTCGGCGGGATCCGCGGTGGTCTGCGCGTGGATCGCCGCCGCGCTCATCACGAGCGCCATGATCAGCGCGGCGCGGTAGCCGTGGCTCGAGACGTCGCCGATGAGGACGCCGGTGCGGCCGCGCCCGAGGCGGAACAGGTGATAGAAGTCGCCGCCGACGCCGTCGGCGGCCTCGACGCGCGCGGCGCAGAGCGCCTCCGGCGCCACCACCTGCCCCGGCGGCAGCAGGCGCAGCTGCAGGTCGTGCGCGAGGCGCATCTCGCTCGCGAGCCGCTCCTGGTCGAGCGTGGCGCGCACGAGGCGCGCGTTCTGGATGGCGGTGCCGATCTGCGACCCGACCGCGGCGACGAGCTTCTCGTCGCCGGCGGTGAAGCTCGCGCCGCCGCGCCGACCCGAGAGGCAGACGACGCCGAGCGGGACGCCGCCGTCCGGCGTGGTCCAGACGATCGGCACGGTGAGCATGGCGCCGTCGCGGAAGGGGGCCTCGTACGCGCTCTCGAGCACCCCCGCGTTCACGAGGAGGGCCGCCCGCGTGCGGAAGACGCGCGCCGTGGGGCTCACGGGGTCGTCGGTCGGGATCGGGAGCGCCGCGGCCGCGCCCGGCACGCGCAGCGAGGTGACGGGGCGCAGCATCCCGGAGACGGCGTCGTGCACCAGCAGCGCACCGAACTCGGCGCCGACCGTCTCGGCGACTTCCATGAGGATCGTGCGCGCCGCCTCCTCGAGCGTGACGGTGCGGCCGAGGATCTCGCTGATCGAGTAGAGGAGGTTGATCTCCTCGTAGCGCTCGGCGAGCTCGTCGGCGGCGCGCGTGGCCTCCCACTGGCTCTGGAGCATCTCGGCGAGCACGGGCACGAGGACGCGCATCCAGCGCCGGGGCTCGGCATCGTCGTCGGCGACGGGCCCGATGCCGAGCCAGGCGACCGTGCGGCCGGGGACGCGCGCGACGAGCTGGCGCCCGAGGGCCGTGTCGCGCGAGCGCACGGCCTCGTCCTGCGCCAGCGACTCGGGGCCGGGCGGCGTGACGTCGCCGCCGGACGTGGCCGCGACCTCCAGCGGCGCGCCCGGCGCCGGGCGGACCCAGAGGACCGCGCCGCACCCGTACGCCTCGCCGAAGGCGCCGAGGACCGTCGCGAGGTCGCTCACGGCCGCGCGCCTACCGCCGGATGAGGGTCAGGCGCACGACGTTCCCCTCGCCGCGGTAGCGCTCGACCTCGTCCATGAGCGAGCGCATCAGGAAGAGCCCGCGCCCGTCCTCGCGGGCGAGGTTCTCGGGCGAGGTCGGGTCCTCGGTGCAGGCCTCCAGGTCGAAGCCGTCGCCCTCGTCCTCCACCTCGAGCACGAGGCGCAGTTCGCTCACCTCGGCGCGCACGCGCACCTGCTTGGCGGCGTCCTCCCCGTTGCCGCGGAGGATGGCGTTGGAGAGCGCCTCCGTGAGGGCCACGGGGACGTTGAGGGCGAGCTGGCGGCCGCCGAACCGGTGCGCGCGGCACTCGTGCACGACCTGCGCGACGATCCCTTCGATCTGCTGGACGTCGCTGGGGATGCGGATGTCCAGTGCCGCGTTCGACGCCATCTAGAAGCTCTCGAGGGCGCGCTCGCGGGTGTCGCTGATCTGGAACAGCGAGTCGAGCTTGGTGAGCTCGAACAGGGTCTGCAGGTCGTCGTTGAGGTTGGCGAGGCGGAGGTCGCCGCCCAGCTCGCGCAGCCGCTTGGCGAGCGACACGAGCACGCCGAGGCCGGAGCTGTCGATGTACCCCGCCTTGGCGAAGTCGATGA
>CAZPJF010000359.1:0-3858 GCA_964586095.1 uncultured Gemmatimonas sp.
AGGCTGAGCGGGGCTGAGCGTGGCTGGGCGTGGCTGAGCGGGGCGGAGCGGGGCGGGCGCGAGACGGTCACGGGGCGCCCCCCGAGCCCCCACGCCCCTCGGGCCCCCTCGCGCGATCAGCTCGGCTGCACCGGTGCCGGCGTCACCAGCACCTTGTCGATCCGGCGCTCGTCCATGTCCACCACCTCGAACCGCACGCCGGACCAGGTGAAGTGGTCGGTGAGCCTCGGCACGCGCCCCAGGCGCTGCATGACGAACCCCGCGACGGTGCGATACGCGCCACGCTCGCGCTCCGGCACGGGCGCGAGGGCGAACCGGGCGGCCACCTCGCCGAAGTCGGTCGAGCCGTCCACCAGGAAGGTGCCGTCGGCGCGGGCGAGGATGAGCGGGTCCGAGGCCGTCTCGTCCGCGGACGCCGGCACCTCCCCCACCACCTCCTCGAGCAGCGAGTCGAGCGAGACCACGCCTTCCACGCCGCCGTACTCATCGAGCACCACGGCGACGTGCTGCCGTGACTGCCGGAACTGCTCGAGCAACCGCAGGATCTCCATGGAACCCGGCACGTACAGCGGCACCTCCGCCTCGGCCGCGAGGTCGATCGCCTGGCCGCCGAGCGCGGTCGCGAGGAGCCGGTGCGGCCGCACGATGCCGACGATGTCGTCGAGCGAACCGCGGCAGACCAGCACGGCCTCCGACCGGGGGCGCGCGAGCCGCTCGCGCAGCTCCGCCACCCCGCCCCCCAGGTCCACCCAGTCGACGTCGAGGCGCGGGAGCATCAGGTCGCGCACGAGCCGGTCGCCCAGGCGGAAGACCCCCTCGAGCATCTCGTGCTCCGCGATGTGCACCGCGCCGGACTGCCGCCCCTCGGCGATCACCGCACGGATCTCGTCCTCCGTCACCGGCGTGCCCTTGCTCTCGGGGACGCGCAGCAGCCGGAGGATGGTCCGGGTGATGAACGAGAGCAGCGTGACCAGCGGCGACGCCGCGCGCGCGAGCAGCTGCATCGGGATCGCCACCGCCGACGCGATCGGCTCCGGCGACTGCATGGCGATCCGCTTCGGCACCAGCTCGCCGATCACCAGCGAGCAGAACGAGACGGCGACGACGACGATCCCGAGCGACAGCGCCTCGCTGATGGGCGCCAGCAGCGGGATCAGCTCCAGCCGCGCGTCGAGCTCGTCGGCGATCGTCGCGCCGCCGAACGCCCCCGCCAGCACGCCGATCAGCGTGATGCCGACCTGGACGGTCGAGAGGAAGCGCGTGGGTTCGTCGACGAGCCGGAGCGCCTGCCGTGCGCCCTTCGAGCCCTCCGCGGCCCGCCGCTCGAGGCGCGCCCGGCGCGACGTCACGACGGCGATCTCGGACATGGCGAAGATCCCGTTCAGGAGGAGCAGCCCCGCGATGATGAGGCTCTCGGTCAGGATGACGCGCATGGACGGGGGAGTTGGGGGACGCGCGGCCGCGGCGCGGCGCTAGCCGCCGTCGCGCCGATGCCGGGCGATCAGCTGCCGGATCGCGGCCTCGAGGTCGCGACCCACCGAATCGTACACCACCTCGAACCGCTCGAGGTCCGTGAGGTAGATCCGCCGGGCCAGGAGCGCCGCGTTGTCCAGCCGCACGCGCGCCGCGTACTCGCCCGGGATGGTCAGCAGCCGCGGCCCGATCGAGTCCACCAGCGTCCGGCGCGCGGCGGCGTACGTCGAGTCGCGCAGCGCGATCCGCCGCTCGCGCAGCGCGTCCCCCGGGTGCGCGCGGAACGCCGAGTCGAGTCCCGTGTACAGCCGCGCCCAGTACGCCGCGAGCAGGCGGTCGTCCGCCCACCGGTCCACCGACCGCCGCGCATTGAGCGTGTCGCCCCGCGCGAGGAAGAACCGCTCGGCCCCGCGCGCCCCCACGAAGTTCGCGAACGACTCGTTGAAGACCGCCTCGTCCTTCGCGTAGTACCGGTTGTGCGTCAGTTCGTGGATCACGGTGTTCACGAGGTCGGCCGAGTCGGCCGCGAGCGTCGTGCTCAGCAGCGGATCGTTGAACCAGCCGAGCGTGCTGAACGCGGAGGCCGGCCGCAGGTAGGTGTCGTACCCGTCGCGTGCCAGCGCGCGCTCCGCGCGCGCCGCGGCCTCGAAGTCGAAGTACCCCTTGTACGGCACGCGGCCCACGATGGGGAACCACCAGGTCTTGGCCGCGAGCCAGTCCTTCCGCGCCCCGGAGAGCACGAGCACCAGCGTGTCCGACTCGAGCTGGGTGAACTGGGTGAACGCGTCCTCGGCGGGGAGCCGCAGCGAGTCGTTCGCGAAGGCGCGCGCCTCGAGCACCAGCTGCAGCTTTTCGCGCGTCCCCGGCGACAGGGAGGTATCCGCCACCAGCCGTGCGATCGGCTGCCGCCCGCGCAGGATCCTCGCCTCCTCCCAACCGGCCCGCGCGAGATAGCGGCCGAGCGGCGTCGCCGCGAGGAAGAGCGCCCCGCCGGCCGCGATCGCGAGCAGCACGAGACCCACCCCGCCCCAGCGCAGCTTCAAGCGTCCCGCCCCCCGTGTCGCGTGTCGTGACATCGTCCGGAAGATGGTCGGCCGCGCGTCGGATGCAAGCCGAGCGTTCGCAACGACTTACCTCGGGATGTCAACCCGGGTTTCGTGATGGCGGCGCACCCCCGGGACGGCTATTCTTCCCGGTCCATGTCCTTCGTGCATCTCCACTGCCATTCCGAGTACTCGCTGCTCGACGGCGCGAACCGGATCGACGACCTGATCCGCCGCGCGCAGGAGTTCGAGCAGCCTGCGCTGGCGATCACGGACCATGGCAACATCCACGCGGCGTGGGCGTTCCAGGAGCAGGCCCGGAAGACCGGGATCAAGCCCATCCTCGGGATGGAGGCGTACGTCGCCCCGGGCGACCGCCGCCAGCGTACCCGTGCCGCGGCCGGCGAGAAGAACTACTTCCACCTCGTCCTCCTCGCCCGCGACCTGCAGGGCTACCGCAACCTCGTCAAGCTCACCTCGCTGGGCTACACCGAGGGCTTCTACGGCAAGCCGCGGATCGACCGCGAGCTCCTCGCCAGGTACAACGAAGGGCTCATCGTCTCCTCGGCGTGCATGGCCGGCGAGGTGGCGCGGCACCTGCTGCAGGACGAGTACGACCAGGCGAGGGCCGTGGCGTCCTGGTACGCCGACGTCTTCAAGGACCGGTACTACCTCGAAGTGCAGGCCCACGAGGCGGGCCAGCAGCGGCCGCTCAACGACCTCGTCTTCCGGCTCGCCAAGGACCTCTCGCTCCCGGTGGTCGCGACCAACGACGCGCACTTCCTGAAGGCCGAGGACCACGCGGCGCACGACGTGCTCCTGTGCATCGGGCTCAAGAAGGACCGCCTCGACGCGGACCGCATGCGCTACGACCGCGGGCTCTACTTCAAGAGCGCACCCGAGATCGCCGCGCACTTCGGGGGCCGCCCCGACGTCCTCGAGAACACGCTCGCGGTCGCCGACGCCGTGGACGTGCGGTTCGAGAAGAGGTACTACGTGCCCGCCTTCCCGCTCCCGGAGGGCGTCGCGAGCGAGAACGACCTCCTGGTGCGGCTCGCCACGGCGGGGGCGACGCAGCGCTACGGCGAGCCCCTCCCGGACGAGGTGAGGGAGCGGCTCGACTACGAGCTCGGCGTCATCACCAAGACCGGCTACGCCGGCTACTTCCTGATCACCGCCGACTTCATCAAGGCCGCGCGCGACCGGGGGATCCCGGTCGGCCCGGGGCGCGGCTCGGCCGCCGGCTCCCTCGTCGCGTACGCCACCGGCATCACCAACGTCTGCCCGCTCAAGTTCGACCTCCTCTTCGAGCGCTTCCTCAACCCGGAACGCGTCTCGATGC
>CAZPJF010000360.1:0-3852 GCA_964586095.1 uncultured Gemmatimonas sp.
CGCGTGACCAACGAGAAGTTCGCGCAGACGCCGCGCGGCGTGCTCCCGCTCAAGTTCTTCTTCTCCTCGGCCCTCAAGTCCTCCGACGGCGAGGACGTCTCGGCCCGCGCCATCCGCGCGACCATCGAGAAGCTCGTCGCCGAGGAGGATCCCAAGAACCCCCTCACCGACCAGGCGCTCGTGGAACTGCTCGAGCGCGACGGCGTGCAGATCGCGCGGCGGACCGTCGCCAAGTACCGCGACCAGCTCGGCGTCCTCCCCGCGCGCATGCGCAAGCGGCTCTGACCCCCGTGACCGTGCCCGCCCCGAGCCCCTCGTCTCCCGTCGCGTCCGCGTCCGCGGCCGCCGCCACACAGGTCCCTGCGCCGCCCGCCACGGCCGTCGCCGCGGGCCTCAGCGGCGTCACAGGGGCCCCGCGCGTCTCCGTGCTCGTCCCCGCGAAGGACGAGGCCGAGAACCTGCCGCTCTTCATCCAGCTCTGCGGCGAGATGATCGCCCGCGAGCGCGTGGCGTACGAGGTCGTGGTCATCGACGACGGCTCGCGCGACGCGACCCCCGCCGTTCTCGCCGCGCTCGAGGCGCAGTACCCCTTCCTGCGCGTGGTGCGGCATCGCGCCCAGCGGGGCATCGCCGATGCGCTCCGCACCGGCTACCTGCACGCCCGGGGCGACATCCTGGTGTTCTATCCCGCGGACCTGCAGTTCAAGCCGGAGGACATCCCGCGCCTCGTGCAGCCGATCCTCGACGACGCGGCCGACATGGTCACCGGGTTCAAGCAGGGCGTGTACGAGAAGGCGTTCGTCTCGGGGATCTACAACCGGCTCTCGCGGGCGCTGTTCGACATCCCGGTCCGCGACCTCAACAACGTGAAGGCCTACCGCCGCGCGATCATGGACGACCAGCCGGTGCGACCCGACTGGCACCGCTACATGATCGTCCTCGCGCACGCCAAGGGCTACACGGTGAGCGAGGTGCCGGTGCCGCTCTATCCGCGGCATGCGGGGAAGTCGAAGTTCGGCCTGAGCCGCATCCCCGTGGGCGTGCTCGACATGCTCGCGGTGTGGTTCGAGCTGCGCTTCGGCCAGAAGCCGCTGCTCGCGTTCGGCATGCTCGGCGCGGGGCTCTTCGCCCTCGGCGTGCTCGCCGGCCTCGCGGCGGTCGCGGTGCTCCTCGCCACCGGCGTCGGGCTGCGGTGGATCTGGACGCTCATCCAGACCTGCCTCCTCCTGGGCTCGATCTTCTTCGCCACCGGCATGCTCGGGGAGCAGGTGGCGGTCACGCGCGCCGAGCAGCGCGAGCTGCGGCGTCTGCTCGACGAGGCGCTGGCCGACCGACGCGAGCGGTGAGCGCGATGCGCGTGCTGGTCGTGACGCACGCCTACCCGCGCCATCCGGCGGACGCGGCGGGCTCGTTCCTCCACCGCCTCGCCGTGGCGCTGCGGGCGGCGGATGTCGACGTGCACGTCCTCGCCCCGTCCGGGCCGGACCTCCTGCGTGAGGAGACCATCGACGGCGTCCCGGTCCGGCGGTTCCGGTACGCGCCGAAGGGCATGGAGTCGCTGGCCTACACGGGGACCATGGCGGAGCAGGTGCTCGGGTCGCTGCGCGGCAAGGGCGCGCTCGCCGGCCTCCTCGCGGCTGGCAGCTACGCCGTGCACACCGAGATCGAGCGGCTCGAGCCCGACCTCGTCCACGCGCACTGGTGGTTCCCGTCCGGGCTGCTCGCCCTCGGGAGCACCACCGACCTGCCGCTGGTGACCACCATGCATGGCTCCGACGTGCGCCTCGCGCGCAAGGTCGCCCTCGTGCATCCGCTCTTCCGCAAGGTGATGGGGCGATCGGCCGCCGTGACCGCCGTGTCGAGCTGGCTGGCCGGCGAGGCGCGCGCCATGGCGCCCGTGGCCCGGATCGCCGTCGCGCCGATGCCGGCGGACGTCACGCTGTTCCGGGACGAGCCGGCGGAGCGCGTGAAGGGACGGCTGCTCTTCGTCGGGCGGCTGAACGCGCAGAAGGGTCTCGGCGACCTGCTCGAGGCGCTCGCCTGGACCGCCGCGGGCACGACCCTCGAGGTGCTGGGCGCCGGGGATGACGCGGCGAAGCTCCGCGCGCAGGCGGAACGCCTCGGCCTGCGCGACCGCGTGCACTGGCGCGGCGTCGTCCCGCGCTCCGAACTGCCGGCGGCCTACCGGCGCGCGCAGGCGGTGGTGATGCCCTCGCGGAACGAGGGCCTCGGCCTCGTGGCCGTGGAGGCGCAACTCTGCCGGACCCCGGTGATCGCCTACAACTCGGGTGGCCTGCCGGACGTGGTCTCGCCGGAGTGGGGCGGGACCCTCGTGCCGCCCGGCGATACTCGCGCGCTCGCCGAGGCAATCGATACCCTCCTCGCGTCGAAGGACGGCGGCCTGGGGTTCGGCGCGGCGGCGCGGGCGCGGATGCTCGATCGCTTCGCGCCCAGCTCGGTGGCAGCCGGCTACGTGCACACCTACCGCGCGGTCCTCCCGCGTGCCTGAGCCCGCGCGCGAGGGGCGGTCCGATGCACCCGCGGCGCCACCGCCCGGCGCGGAGCCGCCGGCGCCACTGTCCGGCGCGGAGCCGCCGGCGCGGCCGCGATGGCGCACGATGCTGCAGGCGGCGTTCGCGGTCGCCGTGCTCTGGTTCGGCGGCCGCGCGATCGCCGCGCAGTGGGACGAGGTGCGCGCGCTGCGCGCCACCCTCGCCGTCGATCGGGGCGGGCTGCTCCTCGCGTCGGCTGCCGTGGTGGCGAGCTACCTGCTGCTCATCGGCACCTGGCAGGCGACGGTGCGGGCGTGGGGCGGCGCGCTCGGCTTCGGCCCCGCTGCGCGCATCTGGTTCATCTCCAACCTCGGGCGCTACCTGCCCGGCAAGGTGTGGCAGATCGGGGCGATGGGGGTGATGGCGCAGCAGGCCGGCGTGCCCCCCGAGGCGGCCGTCGGCTCGGCGCTGGTGGTGTCGCTGGTGCACCTGCTCGTGGGCTTCGCGGTCGTCGCGGCGACGGGCGGCGACCTGCTCGCCCGGTTCGTGGGGCCGGACTCGCCGCTGCCCGCGGTGCTCGCGCTGCTCAGCCTGGGCGCGCTGGCGGCGCCCTGGGTGCTCCCGCCGCTCGCGGCGCTCGCGAGCCGGGTCACGGGCCGGTCGTTCGTCGCTCCGCGGCTCCCACCGCGCGCGATCTGGCTGGCCGCGGCCGGGTCTGCCGGGGCGTGGCTCCTCCAGGGGATCGGCTTCCACCTGTTGGCCGCCGCGCTCCTCGGCCGCGCGACTGGAGATGTGGCCTCGTCCATCGCAGTTTTCACCCTGTCCTACCAGCTGGGGTTCATCGCCCTCTTCGCTCCCGGCGGCATCGGGGTACGAGAGGCGTCGATGCACGCGCTGCTCGTGACCGCCGCGCTCGCGGGCCCCGCCGAGGCGACCTGGCTCGTGGTCGCGTCCCGACTCTGGCTCACCATCCTTGAAATCGTGCCCGGCGCGGCCCTGCTCCTCCTGCGCCCGTCCACGGCTCGCCCAACTTCCTCGCCGTCATGACCGTCCCCTCGCCGCAGCCGCCGGCCCCGCGCTTCGCCTTCCTGTGGGCGACCCTCGCCTGCGTGCTCGCCGGCCTCACGCTCGGGCACCCCGCGCTCGGCGGGCAGTTCCTCGTCTCGCCCGTGAGCGACCAGTACATCGCCGGGTTCCCGTTCCGCGAGTTCGCCGCCGCATCACTCCGCGCCGGGGATGGCTTCCCGCTCTGGAACCCGTACCTGTTCGGCGGCCTCCCGTACGTCGCTGCCATGCACGGCGACATCTTCTACCCGACCTTCCTGCTGCGCCTGGTGCTGCCCACCGACGTCGCGATGAC
>CAZPJF010000361.1:0-3845 GCA_964586095.1 uncultured Gemmatimonas sp.
TCATGAAGAAGCCGCCGCCCGGGATCCAGACCGCCGAGCCGTAGCCGCCGTTGATGGTCGTGGTCGTCGCGACCGCGTTCCCCGCGCCGTCCACCACGGAGTAGTGCGTGGTGTGCTCCGGCTCGCGCACCGGCGCGAAGGCCGGCGTCACCGTCGCGCGCGCGCGGTCGATCCCCGCCGCGAGCGTCGCGGCGTACGCCTTGGACGTGAGCTCGTCGCGCGGCACCGGCACGAAGTCCGCGTCCGCGATCTTCGTGTTGCGGTCGATGAACGCGCGGCGGAAGGTCTCCGCCAGCAGGTGCACGTACGCCGCGCTCCCGAACTCCGGGAGCGGCGCGAAGCGCTCGAGGATGTTGAACGACTCGGTCATCGTGATGCCGCCCGACGACGCGGGCGGCATGGTGACCAGCGTGTGGCCGCGGTAGGTCGACACGATCGGCTCGCGCCAGCGCGGCTGGTACCGTCGCAGGTCCTCGCGCGTGATGATCCCGCCCCCGCGGGCCATCTCGGCGACGATCGCCTCGGCGATGGGCCCGTCGTAGAAGGCCTGCGGCCCGCGCTCCGCGATGAGCTGCAGCGAGCGCGCGAGGTCGGGCTGCGCGAGCCGCGCGCCCGGCGCCACGACCTCGCCGTTCGGGAAGAAGGTCGCGCAGCCCGCGTAGCGGCAGAGCCGCTGCTGCGCCCCGCGCAGCGACCGGAAGAGCGCGCTGTCCACCACGAAGCCGTCGCGCGCCAGGCGGATCGCCGGCGCCATGACCTGCGCGAGCGACATCGTGCCGAACCGCTGCAGCGCCGCGTCCATCCCGGCCACCGCGCCCGGCACGCCCGACGCGAGGTGCCCGACGATGCTCCGGTCGGTGAGCTTGCCGGTGGAGTCGATGAACATGTCGCGCGTCGCGGCGAGCGGCGCGATCTCGCGGTAGTCGATCGCCGCCGTGCGGCCGTCGGCCATGCGGATCGTCATGAAGCCGCCGCCGCCGATGTTGCCGGCGAACGGGTAGGTCACCGCGAGCGCGAAGCCCACCGCGACCGCCGCATCCATCGCGTTCCCGCCGGCCTGCAGGACCTCCACGCCCGCGGCACTGGCGAGCTCCGAGTTGCTCGCCACCATCGCCTCGGCGCCGAACGCCGCCTCGGTGAGCTCCGGGAATCGCCAGCCGCCGGCGAAGGTGCCGGAATAGCGCGCGTCGGTAGCGGTGGGCGCCGGCGCCGCGGCGGGCGTCGGGCGGCACGCCGTGACGGAGAAGGCGAGGAGCGTGAGGAGGGCGATCGGTCGACGGAACATGCGGCACGAGGGGGTAGGGGGACGTTCGCTTCCTTCAACTTCCATCATCCATCCTTCATCGGCGCAGCTGCTCACCTCGCCCCGACGAACCGGTACCGGAAGCCGAGGCGCGTCGTGTACTGCCGCACGAGCCGGCTCTCCCCCGCCTGGAGCCCCTCGCCCGATCCCCAGAGCGACGCGAACTCCTGCACGAGCATCAGCGACGCCCGCTCGCCGATGGTGAAGCCGAAGCCGTAGCCCACCACGAGCGCGAAGGCGTTCCGCGCCTTCGCTTCCTCCGGCGTGAGCGCGTCGGTGCCGCGGTAGTTCGTCCACTGCGCCATGCCGACGCCGAGGTCGAGGATCTGGTGCGCCCCCTCGGTCTCGCGCGTCCGGAAGGTCGCGAGGTACTGCCGCAGGTCGATGTCGCCGTCCGACCCGCCGGGCAACGTGCCGCCGCTGCGCTGGATCGGCAGCGTGGCCGTCGTCGCGGCGAGGCCCAGGCTGCCGCTGCGGAGCCCGACCTCGACCGACGCGCGATACTGCACGGCTTCGCCGAGGAACCAGACCGTGCGGCTCTGCCCGTCGACACGGTTCTGGCTCTGCAGGAACCCCGCGGAGACCGCGACGGCGACCGGCCGGCCGGTCTCGGACGGCTTGGGGACGTTGATGATCTGCGCGTGCAGCGGCGCGGCCAGCACGAGCGCCGCGAGGAGCGCGCCGGCCGGGACCGGGGCGCGCGATGCGGGCGCGCGTCGGCGCGCGCCGCTCCGGTGGGTGCGTGGGTTCATCACGCTCGATAAGTTAGGGGACGCGGGCCGGAGGCGACACCGACCGGACCCGCCCCCTCTCAGACCCCGCCATCCCGTGCTCGATCCCCGGGTCACCGAGCGCCGCAACCCGCGCAGCGCCGACATCGACCTCGCCTCGCCACTCCAGATCGTCGACCTCATGAACGGCGAGGACCGCACCGTCGCGGACGCGGTCGCCACCCAGCGCGAGGCCATCGCCCGCGCGATCGAGCTCGCCGAGACCGCCTTCCGCGGCGGACACCGCCTCTTCTACGTGGGCGCCGGGACCTCGGGCCGGCTCGGCGTGCTCGACGCGTCCGAATGCCCGCCGACCTTCGGCAGCGACCCGTCGATGGTGCAGGGGATCATCGCCGGCGGCGCGCCCGCGCTCACGCGCGCACAGGAGGGCGCCGAGGACCGCCCCGACGGCGCGCGGGAGGACCTCACCGCCGCCGGCGTCGCCGCCGGGGACCTCGTGATCGGCATCGCGGCGAGCGGCACCACCCCGTACGTGCGCGCGGCGCTCGAGTTCGCGCGCACGCTCGGGGCGCGCACCGGCATCCTCGCCTGCTCGCCCCCCGCCCCCGAGCTCGTGCAGCTGGTCGACGTCGCGATCCTCCCCATCACCGGGCCCGAGGTCGTCACCGGCTCCACGCGCCTCAAGGCGGGCACCGCGACCAAGATGGTGCTCAACATGATCACCACCGGCGCCATGGTCCGCCTCGGCAAGACCTACGGCAACCTCATGGTGGACCTGCAGGCGACCAACGACAAGCTGCGGGACCGCTCGGAGCGCCTGGTGATGACCACCACCGGGCTCGCGCGCGAGGCGGCGCGTGCCCTGCTCGCGCAGGCCGGCGGCCACGTGAAGACCGCGATCACGATGCAGAAGCTCGGCCTCGACCGCGCGACCGCGCTGGCGCGGCTCGCGGAGGCCGGCGGCGTGATCCGGCGCGTGGTGCCCGACGCCCCGCCGCCGGTGGAGCCGGCGTGAGCGACGCGCCGGGCGCGGGCGCGCCGACGAGCCGGGTGCTCGTCGGCCTCATGAGCGGCACCTCGCTCGACGGCGTCACCGCCGCGGTGGTGCGCTTCACCGGGCACGACGGGCGCGTCACGCCGGAGCTCCTCGCCCACGTCGACCGCCCGTACGCGCCCGACGTGCGCCAGCGGCTCGCGCGCGCGCTCGAGGGCGCCACCCCCGGCGAGTACACGGCGCTCGACTTCGCGCTCGGCGGCTGGCTCGCCGACGCGGCGCTGGCCGCGATCGCCGAGGCGGGCGTCGCGCGCGACGACATCGCCGCCATCGCCTCGCACGGCCACACGGTGTGGCATGAGCCGCCGCTCGGCACCTGGCAGTTCGGCCAGCCGGCGGTGATCGCCGAGCGCACGGGGCTCGACGTGATCGCCGACTTCCGCGTACGGGACGTCGCGGCGGGCGGGCAGGGCGCGCCCCTCGTGCCCATCGCCGACGCGCTGCTCTTCGCCGACGAGGCGCACTGGCGCATCCTGCAGAACCTCGGCGGCATCGGGAACCTCACGGTGGTGCCGCCCAAGGGGGAGCTCGTCGCCGTGCGGGCCTTCGACACGGGCCCCGGGGTCTGCATCGTCGATGGGGTGACGCGCCTGCTCCGGCCCGAGCTCCCCTACGACGTCGACGGGCGCCTCGCCGCGCGCGGCACGCCGATCGAGGCGGTGCTCGACGCGCTCCTCGCCGACCAGTGGTACGCGGCGGAGCCGCCGCGGAGCACCGGGCGCGAGCGCTACACGTCGGCCTTCATCGCGGAGTTCGT
>CAZPJF010000362.1:0-3845 GCA_964586095.1 uncultured Gemmatimonas sp.
GGCGCCACGCCCAAGGCGATCACCAACTGCCTCAACTTCGGGAATCCCAAGAAGCCCGAGGTGTTCTTCCAGTTCCGGGAGGCCGTGTACGGCATGGGCGACGCCTGCCGCGCGCTCGAGACGCCGGTCACGGGCGGCAACGTCTCGCTCTACAACGAGAACCCGCAGGGGGCCGTCTATCCCACCCCGACCATCGGCATGGTCGGGCTGCTCGAGGATGCCGCGCACGCGACCCGCATGACCTTCACCACCGCCGGCGATGCCATCGTGCTCCTCGGCGAGAACACCGACGAACTCGGCGGCTCGGAGTACCTCGCCTGGATCCACGGCGTGGTCGCCGGGGCGCCGCCCGCCTGCGACCTCGCGGGCGAGAAGCGGCTCATCGACGCGCTGCTGGCGATGATCCGCGCCGGCCACGTCCGGTCCGCGCACGACTGCGCGGAGGGCGGGCTCGCCGTGGCGCTCGCCGAGTGCTGCATGGCCGACCGTACCCGGCCGATGGGGGCGACCGTCGACCTCTCGGCGTGGCAGGCGCTCCCGCTGCGCGCACTGCTCTTCGGCGAGGCCCAGGGACGCGTCCTGGTCTCCACCGCGGATCCGGCGGCGGTCCTCGCGCTCGCGGCGCGACATGGCGTGCCCGCCCGCACCGTCGGCACGGTGCGCCCCGCGGCGGAGGGACTCCGCTGCGCGACCGGCGGCCCGCCGGCCGGGCGCGCGGACGGCCCTGCGACCGGGCTCGCGCTGCACATCCCGATCGACCGCCTCGTCGAGGCCTACCACGAGGCGTTGCCTCGCGCGATGTCCCGCGCGGCCGCCGAGGCCATCGACCACGACCCCGCCCTCGAGGGGGACACCGCGTAATGTGCGGCATCTTCGGCATCTCCGGCCATCCCAACGCGGCGGCCATGACGCACCTGGGACTCTACTCGCTGCAGCACCGCGGGCAGGAGTCCGCCGGGATCGTGTCGACCAACATCGACGGGGAGGTCCACGGTATCCGCGCGATGGGGCTCGTCTCGGACAAGTTCACCGAGTCGGCGATGCGCGAGCTCACCGGCCCCGTGGCGCTCGGGCACACGCGCTACAGCACCGCCGGCTCGAGCACCATCGAGAACGCGCAGCCGGCGATGGTGCGGTTCAAGGGCGGGCACATCGTCCTCGCGCACAACGGCAACCTCACCAACGCGACGGAGATCCGGCACGAGCTGGAGGATGCCGGCTCGATCTTCAGCTCGACCATGGACAGCGAGGTCATCGTCCACCGCCTGGCGAAGTCCCGCGCCGAGCGGCCGGAGGAGAAGCTCGCCGAGGCGCTGCAGGGGGTCGAGGGGGCCTACTCGCTGCTCGTGATGATCGGCAACACGCTCGTGGCCGCGCGCGACCCCTTCGGCTGGCGGCCGCTCGTCATGGGGAAGCTCGGCGACGCGCTGGTGTTCGCCTCCGAGACCTGCGCGCTCGACATCACGGGCGCGACGGTGCTGCGCGAGGTGCAGGCGGGCGAGATCATCGCGGTGGAGCCGGACGGCCGGACCCGGACGCTCCAGATGCCGGTGGCACCGAAGTTGCACCGCTGCGTCTTCGAGTACGTCTACTTCGCGCGTCCCGACTCCCGCGTCTTCGGGGGCTCCGTCGACCGGGCCCGGCGCGCGCTGGGCCGGCGGCTCGCGAAGGAACATCCGGCGCCGGGCGCCGACTTCGTCTTCTCGGTCCCGGACTCGTCCAACTCCGCCGCCCTCGGCTTCGCCGAGGAGAGCGGGCTGCCGCTCGAGCTGGCGTTGATCCGCAACCACTACGTGGGCCGGACGTTCATCCAGCCGACGCAGAGCGGACGCGACGCGAAGGTGAAGGTGAAGTACAATGCGGTCCGCGAGATCCTCGAGGGGAAGTCCGTGGTGATGGTCGACGACTCGATCGTCCGCGGCACGACCACGCGGGGGCTCGTGAGCCTCATCCGCGCCGCCGGCGCGCGTGAGGTGCACATGCGGGTCTCGTCCCCCCCGATCACGGGGCCCTGTTACTACGGCATCGATACGCCGGACCGCGAGCAGCTCATCGCGGCCCGGCACAGCGTGACGGAGATCGCCCGCCAGATCGGGGTGGATTCGCTCGGCTACATCTCGCTGGATGGGATGTTGCAGGCGGTCCCCAACGGCCCGGAGGGCTTCTGCCACGCCTGCTTCAGCGGGCAGTACCCCACCCAGCCGCCGACCGTCCCGGAGAAGCTCCGGCTCGGCTAGCGGCCACCGCCCCGCCGGGCGCGGAGGAGCTTCCGTGCAGCAGCAGTCCGTCTTCTTCTTCGGGAACGGCAGGGCCGAGGCGACCAAGGACGATCGCGACCTCCTCGGCGGCAAGGGCGCGAACCTCGCCGAGATGACGAACCTGGGCGTCCCCGTGCCGCCCGGGTTCACCATCGCCTGCACGCTCTGCGACGCGTACCTGGCCAGCGGGCGCACCCCCGAGCACCTCCCGGCGGAGGTGGAGCGGGCCCTCGCCCGGCTGGAAGAGGCGGCCGGCCGGCGGTTCGGCGACCGGGGCAATCCGCTGCTCGTGTCGGTCCGCTCGGGCGCCCGGGTCTCCATGCCCGGCATGATGGAGACGATTCTCAACCTCGGCCTCAACGACGAGACGGTCCAGGGGTTGGCGGCGCAGAGCGGCAGCCGCCGCTTCGCGTACGACTCGTACCGGCGGCTCCTGCAGATGTACGGCGACGTCGTGCTCGGCGTGCCGATGCACGACTTCGAGCACCTGCTGGCGGCGAAGCGGCTCACGAGCGGTGCGCGCACCGACGCCGAGCTGCCGGCCGAGGCGCTGGTGGCGCTCGTCAACGAGTACCACCAGCTCATCCGGACCGTCACCGGCCGCGCCTTCCCGCACGACCCGCGCGAGCAGCTCTGGGGCGCGATCGAGGCCGTCTGGAAGTCGTGGACGCTCAAGAAGGCCGTGGACTACCGCCGCGTGAACGGCATCGCCGAGACACCCGGCACGGCGGTCAACATCGTCGCGATGGTCTTCGGCAACCTCGGCGAGGACTCGGGCACCGGCGTCGCGTTCACCCGCGACCCCAGCACCGGCGAGCGGATCTTCTACGGCGAGTTCCTCGTGAACGCGCAGGGTGAGGACGTGGTCGCGGGGATCCGCACGCCCGAGCCGATCACGGCGATGGCGCAGAAGCTCCCCGAGGCGTACGGCGACCTGCTGCGCACGCAGTCGCTGCTCGAGCGGCACTTCCGCGACATGCAGGACCTGGAGTTCACCGTGGAGCGCGGCAAGCTCTACCTCCTGCAGACGCGCATCGGCAAGCGCACCGCGGCGGCGGCCGTGCGCATCGCGCGCGACCTGGTGAACGAGGGGCTCATCTCGCGGCCGGAGGCGATCCAGCGCGTGCCGGCCGCGCAGCTCGACCAGCTGCTGCACCCGATCATCGACCCCAACGCCAGGCACGGCGCCCTCTGCGTCGGGCTGCCGGCGAGCCCGGGCGCGGCGAGCGGGATCGCGGTGTTCGATGCCGATGCGGCCGAGGCCCGCGCCGCGCGCGGCGACGCGGTCATCCTCGTGCGCGACGAGACCACCCCCGAGGACTTCCACGGCATCGTGGCGGCGCGCGCGGTGCTCACCGCGCGGGGCGGCATGACGTCCCACGCGGCCGTCGTCGCGCGCGGCATGGGCAAGTGCGCGGTCGTCGGGTGCGGCGCGATCCGCGTCGACGCCCCGCACCGCCGGTTCAAGGTCGGCGACGTGGAGGTCAACGAAGGGGACTGGGTCACGCTCGACGGCGGGACCGGCGAGGTGTTCCTTGGCGACCTGCCGACGGTGCCGAGCGAGGTGATGCAGGTGAACGCCGGCAC
>CAZPJF010000363.1:0-3839 GCA_964586095.1 uncultured Gemmatimonas sp.
ACGAGAAGGGCGCCGCGCCCGTCGCGGCGAGCTCCGGCCACTGCCACCGCTCGAGCGGCGTGATGCGCACCGTCGCGCCGGCCACGTCCGCCGTCACGGCGAGGCTGCCGTACACATGGTTCTCGCGCCGCGCGACCTCCGCCACCGTGAAGGTCTGCTGCGCGGTGAGGTTGCGCGCCGCGAGCTCGAGCAGCGCGGTGGCGTTGGGCGCGGCGACCGCGCCCGTGCCGCCCGCGTAGAGGCCCGCGAGCCGGCCGAGGTAGTCGACCACCGGTGCGCCGGGCACGGCCTGGGGCACCGCCTCGGCGAGGCGCAGCGCGCCCAGCGGGCGCTGGGTCCACGTGTCGATCGACCCGCGCGTGTCGCTCGGCGTGCGGCAGGCCGCGAGTCCGACGCCCCACACCCCCTGGCCGTCGATGATCTGCTGCGCCACGGCGATCGTGTCGGTGCGCGGGGCGGGGAGGAGCACCACCGCGAGGTTCGCCGTCGCGTCGTAGGCGGCGACGCGCACGTCGCCCGTCACCGGCTGCCCGTTGATCGTGAGCGCGAGCGCGTCGGCGCCGCGGATGGCGGCGTAGCTGGTGAGCACGAGCCGGGGGCGCGTCACCGCGCCCGCCGCACAGGCGGGCGCGCCGACGCCGAAGCGCGTCACGCTGAACGCCGCCGTGCTCCGGTACACCGCCTGCCGCGCCGCCTCGGCGATCGTGCCCGACACCACGGCGGCCGGCGTGAGCTGGAACGAGAGCGTCATGGTCACGCCCGGCAGCACCTCGCGCGAGACGCGCGCGGGGAGGTAGCCCGACGCCGCCACGGAGATCTCGTACGTCCCGGCCGCGAGGGTGAGGCCCGGCCCCGCCACGAGCTGGCTCACCGGCGTGCCCGTCTCGTTGGTCACGGTGACGTTGAGCGGCACCGGCATCGTCGAGGGATCGAGCCGCACGATGCCCTGCGTGGCGGTGCTGCCGCGCGCCGGCCACTGCGACGCGATGCGCGTGACGTCGTCGCTCGCCGTGCGGACCTGCGTCGCGGTGCGCGCGTCGCGCAGCACCTGGACCACGCCCGAGACGAAGTTCACCGTGTCGATGCGCATCGCCGGGAACTGGCGCATGCCCCAGCGCGCCCAGGTGCGCGCGTCCGGCTCCGCGCCGTTCTCGAACAGCACCTGCGTGAGCAGGTGGAGGCTGCGCACCCAGACCGTGTCGGGGGCGCCGAGCGCGGGGTCGAGCGCCGCGCGCGCCAGGTCGGTCGCGCGCGGGACGTCGAAGGCGTCGTACGCGGCCGTCGCCTGCTGGAGCAGCTGGCTGCGGGACGCCTGCTGGGCCTCGACCGCGGTGCCCGCGGCGAGGAGGAGCGCGAGGACGGCGACGAGGCGGCGCATCTAGGGGCGGGGTTCCAGGGTGAGGCGGAGCGGCGTGGTCTCGCCGGCCTTGATCTCGACGGTCTGCGTGAGCGTGACGAAGCCGTCCTTGCGCACGCTGATCACGTGCGTGCCCGGGGCGAGCGTCGTCTGATAGCGGGCACGCTCCCCGATCTCCTTGCCGTCGATCGAGACGATGCCCGGTGTGGTGAGGATCAGCTGCAGCGTGCCGGTCGCGGCGGCGGCCGCGGCCGGCGCGGGCGCCGCGGCGGGCGGGTTGGCCGGCGCGGCCTGCTGCGTCGCGGGCGGATTCGACGCGGTCTGCGTCTGCGGCGCGGTCGGGCGCGGCCGGGGCGTCGCGGCGGACTTCGTCGGGGTCTTCGTCTCGCCGGCCGGGGCCTTCGTCTCGGGCGTGGCGACCTTGGACTCCGGCGGGGCGGCGGACGACCCGACCGACGACGTGGGCGTGCCGGTGCCGGTGGGGCCGACGCCGGTGCTGTCTGGCGTCCCGGTCGCCGGCGTGCCCCCCGGCGTCCCAGTCGCCGCGCCGGCGGGGAGGTTGGCACCCGGAGCGGGCGACGCGGTGGGCGCCGCGCTCGTCGTCGGTGCGCCGCCCGCGCCGGTGGGCGCCTTGGTCAGCTGCCAGTAACCCACGCCCGCGCCCACCGCCACGACGAGGCCGATCGTCGCGAACAGCCCGGCCTTCGAGCGGGGAGCGGGCGCCGTGGCCCCCCGCGTCGCCACGCGGCCCTGCGCGTCGGCGATCACCGTCTTGTCGGCGCCGCCGCCGCCGGCGGCGGTGCGCGGCGGCACGGTCCGGCCCTTGCCGGAGTTCGCACCCGACGGGCTCGTGCCGGGGCCGCGCATCCGCCGCGCCTCCGCCGGGTCCATCACCACCGTTGCCACGCTCGGCCGAGCGATCGCGCGCGGCGCGAAGTGCGGGTCCTTCATCGCCATCACGAACTCGTGCACGGTCGCGAAGCGCTCATCGGCGCTCTTGGCCAGCGCGCGCGCCACCGCCGCCGACACGTGGTCGGGCACGTCGGGATTGTCCTCGTGGAGCGAGGGCGCCTCGAACATGCAGTGCTTGTGCAGGATGTCGATGGCCGAGTCACCGTCGAACGGCACATGGCCGGCGAGCATGCGGTACGCCATCACCGCCACGGAGTACTGGTCGGCCTTCCCCGAGACCGGCTTCCCCATCCCCTGCTCGGGCGACATGAAGTACGGCGTGCCGATCACCGAGTCGGTCGCGGTGAGCTTCCCCTCGGTGAGCGCCTTGGCGATGCCGAAATCGGTGACGATCACGCGATTCCGGTTGTCGAGCATGACGTTGGCCGGCTTGATGTCGCGGTGGATGACCTTGTGCTCGTGCGCGTAGTCGAGCGCGTCGGCCACCTGCATCAGGATGTCGACCGTCTCGTCGAGCGAGAGCGCCCCGCGTTCGCGAAGGAGGTCCTCGAGCGACTTCCCCTCGAGGAACTTCATCGCGTACCAGAACAGCTTGCCGCTGTCGCCGATGCGGTAGATCGGGATGATGTTCGGATGGTCGAGCGCCGCCGCCGTGCGCGCCTCCCGCTTGAAGCGCTCGACGCCATGGCCGAACGTGAGCTCCGGCGGGAGAACCTTGAGCGCGACCTTGCGCGCGAGCCCCGTCTCCTCGGCCAGGTACACCACGGCCATGCCGCCGCGGCCGAGCATGTGCTTCACCGTGTAGACGCCCTTGGTGTCCTCGCGGAGGAGTCGCTCCATGTGCAGGAACGAGGACTGGTCCATCGCCGCGGTCGCGGCGGCCTGGCCCTCCGCGTCCGAGACGAGGGAGCCACAGCTATGGCAGAAACGCGCTTCGTCTGGAACGGGCGTGCTGCAGTGCGCGCAGATCATTCCGGGGAGGACCCTCTAAGGTTGTGGAGAACCGCGAGCGAATATCCGGCCGGACGCACCGGAGGGCAATACCGCTCGGGTCCCACATACATATGCGCGGAAATGTCCGAGAGAATCATGCCACGGGGACCGGGGAGCCTCCCGTCCACCCAACCCCATGCCGGTCAATCGGTTGGGCGTCCAGGGGCCGCCCGGCCCGAGCGCGGCGGGCGCCGCGAGACGCAGGTCACACGGGGTCCGTCGCGTGCCGCACATTCGGGCGTAGTGCAGCCAGTCCGTCGCAGGAGGGACCGGCCTGACGCATGTTGGCCGCGGGGCCGGGTGCGGCGTCGACGCATCGCACCGCCGGTCGGGATCGGACGCGAGCCGTGTCACCTTCTGACGCGCGATCCAGCCGCGCGAGCCGGCGATGCCCCGCCTCAGCTCCCCGTCGCGATCCGCCAGACCTGCGTCACGAGGAACGTGAGCACGAACCCCATCGCGAGCGGCAGCGCCGTGGCGAGCGCCGTCCACTTCGCGCTCCGCGTCTCGCGGTAGATCGTGTAGATCGTGGTCGAGCACGGATTGTGGAGCAGGCTGAACAGCATGAGGTTCACCG
>CAZPJF010000364.1:0-3836 GCA_964586095.1 uncultured Gemmatimonas sp.
AGTTGAACCTCCGACCTCACGCTTATCAGGCGTGCGCTCTAACCACCTGAGCTACAGGCCCGGCGAGCCTTGAAATAAAGCGATCCCGTCGGGACCGGTCAACCGCCGTCGCGGGCCAAGCCGCCCCCCACCGCGTCTGCCGGGACCGACGCGCGGAGGCCGACCAGCACGGAGGCGCGCGAGACGAGTGGCACCCCGAGGCCCACGATCCGGCCAGCACCGAGGCGCGCGACGGGGCGCGCGACGGGGCGAGCACCGAGGCGCGCGACCCGGCGAGCACCGAGGCGCACGACCCGGACGGTTCCGAGGCGCGCGAGCCGACACGCTCGCCGTAAGCCCGGTGCGTGCGGACCCCTCGCATCCCCAACGCGTCGATCGCACCCGGCCGCTGGCGCCGCCGCCCCCACCGAAGTCCCGACTGGCGGGCGGGCCGCGTCTTGACGCATCGTCGTCCCAGTGCCGCGCGGAGTCGCGGTTCTCGCGCCGTCGCGGCGCTCAGGGCTCCCACGGCTCCCACGGCTCCCACGGCTCTCACGGCTCTCACGGCTCTCACGGCCCGGAGGACGCTCGCAGCCCGCAGGACCCCTCGCCGCAGTGGGGACGCCCGCGACTCCCGCATCGCCCGCACCAACCCTGACCCTCGCCTCCCTCCCGTCCCACTCCCCCTCCCCCTCCCCATGTTCTCCGCCGCCGAACAGGGCCTGACCCTCTCCGATCGCGCCTACGAGACCACGCTCCGCCACCTGCGCCCCAAGCTCCTCGCGGCGCACTTCGCACTGCGCGACACCGGGCGGCAGGTCGTGGTCGTCGTCTCCGGCGCCGACGGCGCCGGCAAGGGGGAGCTCGTCCACACCTTCAACGAATGGCTCGACCCGCGGGCCGTCAGCACGCACGCCTTCTGGGACCCGTCCGACGAGGAGGAGGAGCGCCCCCACTTCTGGCGGTTCTGGCGCGCGATGCCGGGGGCGGGGCGCGTCGGGATCCTCTTCGGCTCCTGGTACACTCGGCCGATCATCGAGCGCGTGGACCGCACGCGGCGGAAGCGGGAGTTCCTGCCGGAACTGGATCGCATCGTGGCCTTCGAACGGATGCTCACGGCGGGCGGGACGACCTTCCTGAAGCTCTGGCTTCACCTCGCGAAGCCGGCGCAACGCACGCGGCTGCGCGAGCTGGCGAAGGCGGGACGGCTGGGGCCGGACGACCGGAAGCACTTCAAGTCGTACGAGCGCTTCCGCGACGTCTCGGAGCGCGCGCTGCTGCACACGCACACGCCCTGGGCGCCATGGCACGTGATCGACGCGACGGACCGGCGGCACCGCGAGGTGGCCGCCGGCAAGCTCCTGCTCGCGGCCCTGGTCGACGCGACGGAGGGAAGGCGCAGCGAGGAGGCCGCACGCGCGTTGCCGCACGCGGGACCGACGCACCCGACCGCGAAGACCTCAGCGCGGGCCTCCGTGAAGGCACCGGCAAGGGCATCGGTGAAGGCCACCGCGAAGGCCACCGCGAAGGCCACTGCGAAGGCCAACGCCACCGCCAGCGCGAACATCGCGGAGGCCGCCGTGGGGACCAGCGCGGACGAGGCCACCTCGATCCTCGATGCAGTGGACCTGACGCAGCGGCTCAGCGTCGCCGCCTACGAGCGTGAGATGGCGGCGCTCCAGGAACGGGTGAGCCGGCTCGCCTGGCGCGCGCGCGCGGCGGGGGTCGCGACGGTGCTCGCCTTCGAGGGATGGGACGCGGCCGGCAAGGGGAGCGCGATCCGGCGGGTGACGGCGGCGCTGGATCCGCGGCTCTATCGCGTGGTGGGGATCGCGGCGCCGACGGACGAGGAGCGCGCGCAGCACTACCTCTGGCGCTTCTGGCGGCACCTGCCGCGCGACGGGCGCGTCACGATCTTCGACCGCTCATGGTACGGTCGCGTGCTCGTGGAACGCGTGGAGGGTTACTGCACCCCGGCCGAATGGGAGCGCGCGTACGGGGAGATCCGCGAGTTCGAGGAGCAGCTCGCGGCGCACGGGACGGCGTTCGCGAAGTTCTGGCTGCACATCTCGCCGGCGGAGCAGCTGAAGCGCTTCCGCGAGCGGGAGCGCGTGGCGTGGAAGCGGCACAAGATCACGCCGGAGGACTGGCGGAACCGCGCGAAGGCGCCTGCGTACCGCGCCGCGGTGGCCGAGATGCTGCAGCGCTGCGAGGCGCCCTCGGCGCCGTGGACGGTGGTCGCGGGGAACGACAAGCGGTTCGCGCGGGTGCAGATCCTGCGCACGGTCGCCGAGCGCCTGGAGGCAGCGCTCGCCTGACGGCGACCGCGTCGGAGCGACCACCTCGGAGCGACCACCTCCGGCCCGAATGCGCGATGGGGGCGCCGCCTGGCGCCCCCATCCCCTCACTCGTCGAACCGGCCCGGGTGCGGGCGGTCGTCCTCGTCCCCCTCATCGTACTCGTCGTCGAGGTCGATGAGGTCGTCGTCGAGCTCCTCGTCGAACTCGTCGTCGTCCTCCTCGTCGTCGTCGAGGTCGTCCTCGTCGAGATCGTCGTCGCCCTCGTCGTCCTCGTCGAGGTCGTCGAGTTCCTCGTCCTCATCGAGGTCGGGATCGAACTCCTCGAGCTCCTCGTCATCGTCGGTCGGGCCGAGCACCCAGGACGACTGCACGATCGCCGGCATTGCTTCGCTCTCCTGGAAGGCGCCCCGTGCGGCGGCGAGACCGCGCGGGTCGTGGGACTGGTGTGGGGGGTACGTGGGGGAAGATGAACTGCCGCTCGTCGGGGCGACAGTGGGGGTGGGACGGTTCACCGGCGAAGGAGCGCGCGGCGGCCGGCGTGCTCCGGGAGGCGACGCCGGGTGCGGCGCTCGGTGCGGCGCTCCGTGCGCCGCCGGGCACGGCGCCCCGTGCGGGCGCCGCGTGCCGCATCGTCAGGACGCGGCGCGCTCCTTCTTGGCGTCGCGGTTGATGCGCTTGCGGTCGCTCGCGCTCAGCATCCGCTTGCGCAGCCGGATGTTCTGCGGCGTCACCTCGATGAGCTCGTCGTCCTCGATGTACTCGAGCGCCCCCTCGAGGGTCAGCAGGCGCGGCGGCTCGAGCTGGATGGCATCGTCGGCCGACTTGGAGCGCATGTTGGTGAGCTTCTTCTCCTTGGTCGGGTTGACGTCCATGTCGCCCGGCCGGGAGTTCTCGCCGACGATCATCCCCTCGTACACCTCGTCGCCCGGGCTCACGAAGAGCGTCGAGCGCTCCTGGAGGTTGCCGAGCGCGAAGGCGATGATGGTGCCGGCCTCCATGGAGATGAGCACGCCGCGGAGACGCCCCTGCAGGCCGCCGGCCCACGGCCCGTACTCGAGGAACCGGTGGTGCATGATGCCGGTGCCGCGGGTGTCGGTGAGGAACTCGGAGCGGTACCCGAAGAGGCCGCGCGCGGGGATCTTGTACACGAGCCGCACGAGCCCCTGCCCCGGGTTCTTCATCTCGATCATGCTCGCCTTGCGGGGGCCGAGCTTCTCGATGACGGTCCCCATGAACTCCTCGGGGACGTCGATGGCGAGCTCCTCGTACGGCTCGAGCCGCTCGCCGTCGGGACCGAGGTGGGTGATGACGCGCGGACGGCTCACCTGGAACTCGTAGCCCTCGCGGCGCATGGTCTCCATCAGGATCGAGAGGTGCAGCTCGCCGCGCCCGCTCACGGTCCACGTGTCGGTGCTGTCGGTCTCCTCCACGCGCAGCGCGACGTTGCGCTCGAGCTCCTTCTCGAGGCGCTCCTTGATCTGGCGGCTCGTCACGAACTTCCCGTCCTTGCCGGCGAACGGGGAGTTGTTGACGAGGAAGTCGACCGAGATGGTGGGC
>CAZPJF010000365.1:0-3823 GCA_964586095.1 uncultured Gemmatimonas sp.
GGAAGTGCGCGGCGCGGATGGGCTGCGTGGCGAACGAGCTGCCGCCGAGCACGAGGGCGGCGGCCGCGGCGAGGATGAGCCGCCAGCGGAGCAGCGTGGCCGGCTTCCGGATGAGCACCGCGATGCCGACCGCCGGGATCACGAGCATCCCGGCCATGTGGTTCGCGTAGCCGAGCCCGGCGAGGTAGGCGAGCAGCACGAGGATCCGGTCGGCCTTCTTGCCGTCGGGTTCGTCGCACCAGCGCACCGTGAGCCAGGCGCTGATCGCCATGCCGACGAGCGACACCGTATAGACCTTCTCGTTCACGACCGACTGGCTCCAGACCGTGAACGCGGTCGCGCCGATCAGCACCGCGAGCGCGCCGCCGACCACGCGCTGCCACCGCTTGTCGAACCAGCCGACGAGCACGCGCTCGGTGATCAGGAACCACATCCCCGCGCTCACCGCCGACGAGACCGCGGCGAGGAGGTTGATCCGCATCGCGACGTTGGGCGCGATCGGGAGGATCGAGAACACGCGCCCGATGAGGACGAAGAACGGGTTCCCCGGCGGATGCGGCAGCCCCAGCGTGTACGCGGCGGCGATGTACTCGCTCGTGTCCCACATCGCGGTCTCGGGCGAGAGCGTGATGAGGTACAGGAGGAAGGTCAGCCCGCCGGCGACGAGCGCGGCGCGATAGGAGGGGCGGTAGTCGAGCTCAGCGGACATCGGGGGGAGACTGGGGTTGGAGAACCTCGAAACCTACGGCCGGTGCGGCGAGAGCAGAAGCCGCGAGCCGCCATCTGCCATCTGCCTTCTGCCTTCTGCCTTCTGCCTTCCTCGACTCAGTGCCGGAACGTCCGCTGCCCCGTGAACACCATCGCGATCCCATGCTCGTCGGCCGCGGCGATGACCTCCTCGTCGCGCACCGAGCCGCCCGGCTGGACGATCGTGCGTACCCCCGCCCCCGCGGCTTGGTCCACGCCGTCGCGGAAGGGGAAGAAGGCGTCCGAGCCGAGCGCGGCGCCGGTGGTGTCGTGCCCCACCGCGCGCGCCTTGTGCACCGCCATGAAGGCCGCGTCCACGCGGCTCATCTGGCCCGCGCCGATGCCGATCGTCGCCCCGTCGCGCGCGAGCACGATGGCATTGGACTTCACGCTCGCCACCGCGCGCCACGCGAAGAGCAGGTCGCGCATCTCCTGGCTGGAGGGCTGCCGCCGGGTGACCACCTTCCACCCGCCGTCATCGAGCGTGGCCGGGGCGCGCTCCTGCACGAGCACGCCGCCCCGCACCCGCTTGAGGTCGAGCGCCCCCGCCACGTCGCGCGCGCTGCCCTCGAGCACCCGCAGGTTCTTCTTGGCCCCGAGGGTCGCCAGCGCCTCCGGCGAGAACCGCGGCGCCACCACGCACTCCACGAAGAGCGCCGACACGGCCTGCGCGCAGGCCGCGTCGACCTCGGTCGAGAACGCGATCACCGAGCCGAACGCCGAGACCGGGTCGCAGGCCAGCGCCTTCTGGTACGCCTCGAGCGCGGTGGCGCCCGTCGCCAGGCCGCAGGGCGTGGTGTGCTTCACGATCGCGCACGCCACCTCGCCGTGGAACGGGTCGATCGCCAGCATCGCCCCCTCGAGGTCGAGGAGGTTGTTGAACGAGAGCTCCTTGCCGCCGTGCTGGACGAGCGCGCCGAGGCCCGCCCCGGCGCGCTCCACGTAGAAGGCCGCCGCCTGCCCCGGGTTCTCGCCGTACCGCAGCGACTGCGCGCGCTCGAACGCCAGGGTGAGCCGCTCGGGGAAGCGCTCGCCGCGCTGCGCCGCGAACCAGCCGGCGATCGCCGCGTCGTACGCCGCGGTGTGCGCGTACACCTTCTCCGCGAGGTCGCGCCGCAGCGCCAGCGCGTCGGCGCCGGTCGTGAGCGCCGCGAGCACGCGCGCGTAGTCCTCCGGATCGACCACCACCGTGACCGCCGCGAAGTTCTTGGCCGCGCTGCGCAGCATCGACGGCCCGCCGATGTCGATCTGCTCGATCACGTGGTCGGGCGCGAGCCCGGCCCTCGCCGCGGTCTCGCGGAACGGGTAGAGGTTCACGCAGACCAGGTCGATCGGCGCGATCCCGTGCGCCGCGATCGCCGCCATGTGCTCGGGCAGGTCCCGCCGCGCGAGCAGGCCGCCGTGCACCGCCGGGTGCAGCGTCTTCACGCGGCCGTCGAGCATCTCGGGGAACCGCGTGACGTCGCTCACGTCGCGCACGGCGAGCCCCGCCGCGCGCAGCGCCTTGGCGGTCCCGCCCGTGGAGAGGAGCTCGAAGCCGAGGGCGGCGAGGCCGGTCGCGAACTCGGTGAGGCCGGTCTTGTCGGAGACGCTGAGGAGGGCGGAGGGCATCGAACGGCGGGCGGTGGTGGGAAAGGAAGGGGACGGTGCGGGGCGGCGCGCATGGCGAGGGGTGCGCCGCGCCCGGCGGATGCCGCCCGCTCAGGTCGCGAAGGGATCGGTCGGCGCGTCGGGGACGAACCGGTCGAACGTGAATCCCGGCGCGCCGACGACGACGCGCTCGGGGCCGAGCTGCAGGGTGCCGGCGCAGAGCGCCGCCACGCAGGGCGGATACACGCGATGCTCCGCCGCGAGCACGCGCGCCGCGAGCGTGTCCGCGGTGTCGCCCGCGTGCACCGGCACCGGCCACTGCGCCACGATCGCGCCCTCGTCGTACCGCGCATCGACGAAGTGCACGGTGGGGCCGGTGACGCGCGCGCCGGCGCGCAGCACCGCCTCGTGCACGCGATGCCCGTACATCCCCGGCCCGCCGAACGCGGGGAGCAGCGCGGGGTGCACGTTGAGCATCCGGCCACCGAAGGCCCGCACGACCTCCGCGGGGATGAGCCGCAGGTAGCCGGCCAGCGCGATGTGCGTGATGCCGTGCCGCGCGAGGACCGCCGCGAGCTCCGCCTGCCGGGCGTGCGGCAGCCACTCCGCGGCGACCTCGTGCCGCCGCGCCCGCTCGAGCGCGCCCGCGCCCACGCGGTCGCTCACGACCAGCGCGACCCGCCCGGGCGCGGCCGGGCCGAGCGCGGCGAAATGGTCGAGGATGGCCTGGAGGTTGCTGCCGCCGCCGGAGGCGAGCACGGCGAGGCGGGCGCGGGATTCCGTCACGGACGGAATCTAGCCCGGCCGCCCCGGGGTGTCACCGCGCGCCGCCGCGACCGATCGTGCCGCTCGGCGCCGCGCTCGGCGCCGCGCTCGGTGCCGCGCTCGGTGCGCGGCCCACTCACCCCAGCACGCGCGTCACCACGTCGGCGAGCGTGGTCGCCGCCTCGGCCTCGCGCAGTGCCCGCGCCCAGTCCTCGTCCGGCGTGTCGGGGCTCCGCACGAGGAACCCGCGGCCGCCGAGCGCGAGCGCTGGTGCGACATCGCGCCAGCGGTCGCCCACGTACACCGACCGCGCGAGGTCGACGCCCAGCGCGTCACGGGCCTGCTCGTACAGGAGCGTGCCCGGCTTGCGGCACCGGCACGGCCCGGTGACGTCCGGATGATGCGGGCAGTGGTACGTGGCGTCGAGCCGCACGCCCTGCTCGGCGAGCAGCGCGTCCAGGCGCTCGCGCACCGCCCGGTAGTCCGCCTCGCGCACGATCCCCTGCGCGATGCCGCTCTGGTTGGTGACCACCACGAGCGCCCAGCCGGCCTCGGCGAACGCGCGCAGCAACGCGACGGCGCCGGGGAGCAGGGCCACCTGCGCCGGGTCGCGGAGGTAATGCGCGTCGTGGATCAGCGTGCCGTCGCGGTCGGCGAAGAGCGCGCGCCGCGGCGTCGGGCGCTGCGCGACCGGCGCACGCGCCGCCTCGCGCCCGCCCCC
>CAZPJF010000366.1:0-3813 GCA_964586095.1 uncultured Gemmatimonas sp.
TGCCCGGAGTGCCAGGGGCGCGGCACGATCTCGTTCGGCCAGGGCGGCTTCGCGGTGAACCGGCCCTGCCCCATGTGCCTGGGCAAGGGCACGGTGCCCACCCAGAAGTGCCATGTGTGCAACGGCGCGGGCGCGTCGCGGGCCAAGAAGAAGCTGCTCATCACCGTGCCCAGCGGCACCGACAGCGGCCAGAAGATCCGCCTGAAGGGCCAGGGCGGCGCAGGCCTGCGCGGGGGCCCGCCGGGCGACATCCTCATCACGTTCCAGGTGAAGGACGACCCCGAGTGGGAGCGCGAGGGGCTCGACCTCATCGTGCGCGCGCCGGTGAACATCGCGCAGGCGACCCTCGGCTCGAAGGTCTCGGTCCTGACCCTCGATGACCGGAAGGTCACGATCACGCTCCCGCGGGGCACGCCGAGCGGGAAGCGTTTCCGCGTGCGGGGCCAGGGCATCTCGCGCGAGGGGAAGACCGGCGACCTGCTGGTCGAGATCCAAGTGACCGTCCCCGAGGTCCTCACCGCGGAGCAGGAGCGCCTGATGCGGCAGTTCGCGGCCGCCGGGAATCTCGAGTACTGAGGGTGGGCGCGTGACGCTCCCCGCGGCTCCCAGCGCGCCGGCCGAGCGGCCGCGGGGCACGCTCGGGCCGCGCCCCACCGACGAGGCGCGCCGCGCGGACATCGCGCGCGTGCGGCGGTGGGCGACGTCGCTGCTGGTGGTGGCGGCCGTCGTCTACGTGATCGCGCACTACCTCGAGCAGCGCTGGTGGTGGATGGGGTTCGTCCGCGCCACGGCGGAGGCCTCGCTGGTGGGTGGCCTCGCCGACTGGTTCGCCGTCACCGCGCTCTTCCGGCAGCCCCTCGGGCTCCCGATCCCGCACACGGCGATCGTGAAGCGGCAGAAGGACCGCATCGCCCGGATCCTTGGCACCTTCGTACAGAACCACTTCCTCACGCGCGAGGTGATCGCGCAGCGGCTCCGGGCCCTCGGCCTGGCGCAGCGGATCGGCGCCTGGCTCGCGGATCCCGAGAACAGCCGCCGCGTCGCCGGGCAGGTGACGCAGGGCGTCGCGACGGCGGTCGAGCACCTCCCGCCGGAGAAATGGCAGGGGGGGCTCGTCGACGAGGGCGTGAAGCTCATGGCGCGCGCGGTCGAGAGCAGCGAGGACGCGATCGCCTCGACGCTCCGCGAGCAGATCAAGGCGGGATTGCCCAAGTGGACGCCGGGGATGGTGCAGGAGGCGATCCACAAGCGCGTCCTCGCGGCGCTCGAGCGCTTCCTCGCCGAGGTCACCACGAACCCGGCGCACCCGGCGCGCGCGCGCCTCGAGGCGGCGCTGCGCGACGCGCTCGACCGCTTCCGCCGCTCCGCCGAGCGCCCCGAGGGCGAGGAGGGCACGCCCAACGCGATCGCGAAGCTGCTCACGTCGGTCGGTACGCACCTCGAGACGGACGCCGAGGCGCGGCGCGAGCTGGAGGATCGCCTCACCGAGATGGCGGCCTCGCTGGTCGAGGAGCACGGGGCCGAGGTGGCGGCGCTCATCGAGCACACCGTGGCCGGCTGGGACCCGGAGCTGGCGGCCGAGCGGATCGAGCTCGCGGTGGGGCGGGACCTGCAGTACATCCGGCTCAACGGCACGCTCGTGGGCGGCCTGGCCGGGCTCGCGCTCTACTCGGTGAGCCTGCTCTTCTGAGCGCGGCGGCGTGCCGACGCCGCGAAGAGCAGCGTCGCGCCGGCGACCACGAACAGGAGCACCCTCCACTCCGGCCACGTGATCGAGGTGAGCAGCCCCACGATCGCCAGGGCCGCGAGCAGCGGCACGAGCGCGGCGCCCGGGACCACGAACGGCGTCGCATCGGGCTCGCGGACGCCGCGCCGCCGGAGCTGCCACGCCGCGGCGGCGCACCCGAGGTAGGCGAGGAGCGCGCCCACGTTGGAGATCACGGCGAGGGCGCCGAACGTGCTGGTGGTCGCGAGGAGGATCGCGAGGGCGGTCTGCACCACGATCGCCACCCACGGCGTGCGGAAGGTGGGGTGCACGGCCGCCAGGGCGCGGGGGAGGATCCCGTCCCGCGCGAAGGCATAGAGCGAGCGCGGCAGCGCGAGCGTCATCCCGCTCAGGTAGCCGAACGTGGAGACCAGCACGCCCACCAGCAGGAGCGTGCGTCCCCAGGGGCCGAGCACCGCGCCGGCGGCGTCGGCGAGGGGCGTGGCCGACCCGGCGAGGGCCGGGCCCAGCACGCCCTGCGCGACGAACTGCAGGCCCAGGTAGAGCACGGTGACGCCACCCATCGCGAGGAAGACCGCGCGCGGCACCGTGCGCGCCGGGTCCTTCACCTCGCCGCTCGGCACCAGCGCGCTCTCGATGCCGGTGAACGCGAAGAGCAGCACGATCGACGCGCGCGTCACGGCGGCGGCGTCCGGCGTGCGCGCGACGACGAGGTTCGCCGGCTCGATCGCGAAGAGCCCGGCCACGAGCAGGAGCAGCAGCGGGAGCAGCTTGGCGACGATGGTGACGACGACGAGGCGTGCGCCATGCGTGACGCCCGCCACGTTCACGGCGGCCAGCCCCACATAGATGGCGACCATCGCCGTGGTGCGCGCCGCCGGCGCGGCGAAGGGCGGCACGAGCGCACCGAGATTGTCGAGGAAGACGTTGCCGATCGCCGCGAACGCGGTCGCGCCGGTGAGCCAGACCATGACGCCGGTGAGGAACCCGGCGAACGGGCCGAAGGCGACTTCCACGTACGCGTACGGCCCGCCGGTGAGCGCCACGCGGCTCCCCGCCTCGGCGATGCAGAGGACGATGAGCGCCATGGCCACCGCGCAGATCACGTAGGCGACGGGCGCGGCGGGGCCGAGCGCGTCGGCGGCGGAGGACGGGAGGCGGAAGATGCCGCCGCCGATCGTCACGTTGGCGATCGCCGCCGCGAGGCCCCACGTCCCCATGGCCCGGACGAGCGCGCCATCGGTGCGCCGGGCGCCCGACGGCGGCGGAGCGGACGCGCTCACGCGGCGCGCGCGGTCAGGCGGCCTGCTCCGCGGGCGGCGTGTCGGGGAACTCGCCCTCCCAGCGCGCCATGACCGCGGTGGCGAGGCAGTTGCCCAGGAGGTTGATCGAGGTCCGCGCCATGTCCATGATCGCGTCGACGCCGAGGATGATGGCGATGGCCTCGAGCGGGAGGCCGAACATCGCGAGCGCGCCCGAGAGGATCACGAGCGAGGCGCGCGGCACGCCGGCCACGCCCTTCGACGTGAGCATGAGCGTGAGCATGATCGTGAGCTGCGTGCCGATCGGGAGGTCGATGCCCCCCGCCTGCGCCGCGAAGACCGCCGCGACGGCCAGGTAGAGCGTCGAGCCATCGAGGTTGAACGAGTAGCCCGTGGGCAGCACGAAGGCGATGATGCGCCTGGAGATGCCGAACTTCTCGAGGTTCTCCATCGCCTTGGGGAGCGCGGCCTCCGAGCTCGCGGTGGAGAAGGCGATGAGCCACGGCTCCTTCACGTGGGACCAGAAGCGGCGGAGCGGGATGCGGGCGATGACGGCCACCGGCAGCAGCACGACGAGCACGAAGACCACCAGCGCGCCGTAGAGCGTGAGGACGAGGATCGCGAGCGACTTGAGCACCGCGAGCCCGCTCGAGCCGACGGTCGCCGCGATCGCGCACCCGATGCCGAACGGCGCGAGCTTCATCACGAGCCCCGTGAACTTGAACATCACCTGCGCGAGGGCGTCGCACCACTCGAGCATCACGTCCTTGGCGCGGCCCTGCACCTGCGCCACGCCGATCGCGAAGAGGATCGTGAAGACGACGA
>CAZPJF010000367.1:0-3800 GCA_964586095.1 uncultured Gemmatimonas sp.
CTGCAGCGGCAGCCAGAGCTGGTCGTTGTTGGGCCACGCGAAGCCCTCCGGCATCACGCCGACCACCTCGAAGGGGATCCCGTTCACGCGGATGCTGGTGCCGAGCACGTCGCGCGCGCCGCCGAAGCGCGTCTGCCAGAGGCCGTGGCTGAGCACCGCCACGCGTGCGCCGGTCGGCGTGTCCTCGCCCGGGAGGAAGGTCCGCCCGAGCGCCGGCAGCACGCCCGGCATGGCGAGGCCCTGCTGCGTGATCCACGAGCCCTGGTACCGTTCGGCGCGCTCGGTGCCGCTCACGTTCATCGTGCCCGAGGTCCACGCCCCGACCTGCGAGAAGCTGCGCTGCTGCGCCTGGATGTCGGCGAAGTCCTGGATCGCGATGCCGCCGCGCCGGACGCCCTGTTCCGGGTTGTCCCGCGAGACGGCGACGATCCGGTCGCCCTCCTCGAAGGGCAGGCCCTTGAGCATGGCGCCGTAGATGATGCTGAACATCATCGTCGTGAGGCCGATGCCCAGCGTGAGCGCGAGGGTGGCGACCACGGCGAGCCCGGGCGTCTTGCGGAGCGTGCGGAGGCCGAGCTGGAGGTCGCGGGCGATGGTCGACATGCGGCACCGGGGCTGGGGATGCCGGCTCTACGGTGCCTTCGCCCGGGGCGGTTTCAGCGCGCGCCTTGCCCCGCTCGGCCGTGCCCTCGCCACGGGCCCGGGCCATCGCGCCGACGGACGGCCGGGTGGTTCACAGCCGCGCGACCGATCGGGCGAGGTTCGCGCGCGCGCGCGGTTCGTCCGCGTCGAACGCGCCGCTCGTATAGATGCGCGGCCGGTCGAGGAAGGCCTTGAGGATGCCGCGCCGCTTGTGCCGGAAGATCATCGAAGGCACCCACGCGTACTCGGCGCGCACGTCGCGCTCGTAGGCGTCGAAGCGCTCGGGGGGCGCAGCCAGGATCCCGAGGTCGATGTCGACCGTGAGCGCCGCATCGCCCGCGGGCGGGTCCACGACGTGCCGCGTGGCGAGGATCGCCGCCCGGATGCGCGCGATCGCGTCCGGCGGCACGCCGGCGGCCGCCATGTCCGCGGCCGCGAGCTCGGCGCTCCGCGCCTCGTTGTCGGCCGCGCGTGGATCGAGGACCGCATCGTGATACCAGAGCGCGAGCTCGACCTCGGCCGGGTGCACCGCGGCCGCGCGGACGGCATCGAACCGCAGCAGGCACTCCGCGAGGTGCCGCCGATCGTGGTAGTGACGGTGCGGCTCGTCCCAGCGCCCCAGCACCGCCTCGCACGCCCCCGGCGGCGGCGGTTCCACGCCGACCGCGCGCCAGCAGGCGTCCCACCGCGCCGGCCAGTCGACCCCCGCCGCGACGCGCGCCGGCTCGCCGGGGTCAGCCATGCGCAGGCCCGCCGCGCCGCGTCGCGCTCATGCGCGGAGCACGAGGGAGCAGCAGGTGACCGCGCCCTCGGCCTTCGCGAGCTCGGAGACGTTCACGAGGACCGGGCGGTGCCCGAGCGCCTCGATCCGCGCGCGCGTGCGCGGATACGCGTCGGCGTAGACGAGCGCGCCGCCGATGCGCAGTACGTTCGCGGCCATCGGCTCGGCGGGATCGACCGGCACGACGGCGAGCGGTGCGCACGCGTCCGGATCGACCCACGCCGGGTTGCAGAGCACCGTCCCGTCGTCCAGCGCCGTGACCGCGGACTTGAGGTGGAGGCAACCGGTCACCGCGACGGCCTCCACGGTGCAGCCGTGCGGCGCGAGGGCGGACCGCAGCTGCGCGATGCCGGCGTCGTTCGTGCGCGCGGTCCGTCCCACGAGCACGCGGCGGCCCACCACCAGCACATCGCCGCCGTCGAGCGTCCCGGGCGCGACGATGCGCACCAGCGGCCGGAGCGGTGCGAGGGCCGCCGCCACCGCGTCGACCTCCCCGCGCCGCGAGGCGGCGCCGGGCCGCGTGATCACCGCGATGTCGTCCAGCACGACCGCGGTGTCCTCGATGAACACCGAGTCCGGATGGTCCGGCGCCGCCGCCACGCGGCGCACCTCGTGGCCGAGCGCCCCCAGCGTCCGCTCGTAGGCGGCATGCTGCGACTCGGCGACCGCGAGGGCGATCGGCTCGCGCGCGAGGTGCGTGAGCTCGCACTCGACGATCCGCGGCGAGACGGCCCGGGTGAGCACGACATGGCGCATGAGGCGAACGTAGTGATGCCCTCGGAGGCGGGCAATCGGCGGGCGCGCCGCGGCCGGCGGCGGTGCGGCGCCGGCGGCCTATATTCCCGCGGATGTCCACGCCGCTCCCGGAACGCCGCAGTGTCCTGCACAGCTGGACGGTGCAGGACCGCTGGGATGCCCCCACGGTGGTGGGCGGCGACGGGGCGCACTTCATCACGGCGGACGGACGGCGGATCCTCGACCTCAGCAGCCAGAGCGAGTGCTCCAACCTCGGGCACCAGCATCCGGCCGTCGTCGCCGCCATCAAGGCGCAGGCCGACCGCCTCTGCTACATCGCGAACGCGTGGGGCGCCGAGCCACGGGCGGAGCTCGCGGCGCTGCTCCTGGAGCGCAGCGGCTTCGCCGGCGGCCGCGTCTTCTTCACCCTCGGCGGCGCCGACGCGAACGAGCATGCCGTCAAGTTCGCGCGCCAGGCCCAGCGGCGTCCGCGCGGCCTCGTGGTCACGCGCGACCGCTCGTACCATGGCGCGAGCTACGCCGCCATGGCGCTCTCCGGCGACACGCGCACGCGGGCCGCGGTGGATCCCACGGCGCACCACGTGCTGCATGCGCTCCCGCCCTACGCGTACCGGTGCCCCTTCGGCACGACCGATGCCGAGGAGTGCGGCCGCCGGGCCGCGGCGCACGTCGGCGAGCTCCTCGCGCGCGAGGGCGCGCACGAGGTCGCGGCCGTGCTCATGGAGCCCGACGCCGGCACCAACGGCATCGTGCCGCCCGACACCTACTGGCCCGCGCTGCGCGACGTCACCCGCGCGCAGGGCGTGCTGCTGATCGCCGACGAGGTGATGAGCGGCTTCGGGCGGTGCGGCGAATGGTTCGCGTGGCAACGGCACGGCGAGCCGGGCCGTCCGGACCTGATGACGCTCGCGAAAGGGCTCACCGGCGCGCACCTGCCGCTCGGGGCCGTGGTGCTCTCGGCCGAGGTCGCGGCCGCGCTCGCGCACGAGATGCTCTACACGGGACTCACCTACTGCGGCCATCCGCTCGCGTGCGCGGCGGGCGTCGCGGCGGTCCGCGCGTACGCCGACGGGGACCTCATCGCGCGCGCGCGGCGGCTCGGCGCGGAGATGCACGCCGCGCTGCGCGCGATGCAGGCGCGCCATGCCGTGATCGGCGACGTGCGCGGCCGCGGCGCGTGGGCGGTCCTCGAACTCGTCGCCGACCGCGCGTCCCGCGCCCCGCTCGCACCGTGGCCGGAGACGCCCGCCACGCTCGCCGCCCTCGTGCGCGACGGCCTCGCCGAGGGCGTGTCGTTCGCGACGCGGGGGAACCTCATCCTCCTCGCGCCGCCGCTGGTGATCGCCGAGCGCGACCTCGCCGACGGACTCGCGCTGCTCGACCGGCTGCTCGCGCGGCACTTCGCGGGGAGCGCGGCGTGAGGCCGGAACGCGATTCCGGCGCCCTGATGCCGGCGCTCACCGACGACCAGCATCGCCGCTTCGAGGAGGCGGTGGTCGCCCTGCGGGCCCGCTTCGGCGGCACGCACACGCTGCTCGTCGACGGCCGCGACCTCGGGACGCACCGCGTGCGGGCCAAGCACTCGCCGATGGACCGCGGGTTGGTGCTCGGGCAGTTCGCC
>CAZPJF010000368.1:0-3792 GCA_964586095.1 uncultured Gemmatimonas sp.
GTGCTCTTGCCCGCGCCGGAGTCCCCGACGACGGCGAACATGATGGGGCGCTTGGCGCGGAAGGGCATCGCTCGGCTACTCCTCGCGGAAGACGCGGCTCTGGCGGATGTCGTCGGTATCGAGGCGGCGGAGCTCCTCGACGGGGATGCGCCCGCCGGCGGCGAGCAGCCGGCTCGCCTGCCGCAGCTTGGCGCGGTCGATCGCGTTGCGGATGCTGCGCGCGTTCGCGAAGTGCGGCTGCGCGATGCGGCGGGCGATGTACTCGCGGAAGGCCGCGCGCGACGCGTCGTCGAACGCGTACTGCTGCTGCGCCACGATCGACTCGGCGATCGTCAGCAGCTCCCCGGGCGTGAAGTCGGGGAACTCCAGGTGGTGCGCGATCCGCGAGTGGAACCCGGGATTGGAGCGGAAGAAGGTCTCCATCCGGTCGCCGTACCCGGCGAGGATCACCACGAGGTCGTCCCGGTGGTTCTCCATCACCTGCAGGAGCATCTCGATCGCCTCCTGCCCGTAGTCCCGCTCGTTCTCGGGGCGGTACAGGTAGTAGGCCTCGTCGATGAAGAGCACGCCGCCCATCGCGCGCTTCACGACCTCCTTGGTCTTGGGCGCGGTGTGGCCCACGTACTGGCCCACCAGGTCGTCGCGGGTGGCGACCACCAGGTGGCCCTTCCGCACGTAGCCGAGGAGGTGGAGGATGCGCGCCATGCGCATCGCCACCGTCGTCTTGCCGGTGCCCGGGCGGCCCGTGAAGCTCATGTGCAGCGTGGGACGCTCGGTCTGCAGCCCGGCGCGCTCGCGCACCGTGCCCAGCAGCAGCAGCCCGGCGATCTCGCGCACGCGGCGCTTGACCGGCGCCAGCCCGATCAGGTCGCGCTCGAGCTCGGCGAGCGCCTCGGCGACCGGCGTCTCGCGGATCGCCGCGTCGAGGTCGATGCGGTCCGCGGCCGCGCCGCCCGCACCGCCGGGCGCGTCCGGCGCCGCCGCGGGCCCGGGCGTCACGCCGGCGCTCACCGCGCGTCGTGCCGTTCGCCGTACCGCTGGCCAGCGGGCCGGTCGGTGGCGTACGCGTGCGTGGTGTAGCGCACGCGCCGGTCCGCCCCCTCCTCGCGTTGCAGGCGGAAGCCCGGCTCCTGCGGCGGCCGCTGCACGAGGAAGCTGATCGCGGTGGTCTGGCGACCGAGCCGGCGGTCGTAGCCGCTCACGCGCACGTAGTCCGTGGGATGCGCCCGCCGACAGGCGGCGACCTCGAGCAGGATCGCCGCCGCGTCGCGGATGTCGAACATCGGCTGCCCCCACAGGTCCCAGTAGACGTTCCGCGGGTGCGGGTCGTCGGTCCACTCGACGGACACGGGCCAGTCGTGGTCGAGGCAGTACTGCACCTGCGCGCGCACCTCGTCGTCGGTGAGGTCGGGCAGGTACGAGAAGGTCCCTTGGGTCAGGCGCATCGGCGGCTCAGGCGGTGGGGGTGAGCACGGCGTCGGGCACGTCGGTCGACTGGAACTCGAACGTGATGTCCTTCCAGATCTCGAGCGCCTTGCGCAGCGACGGCGACCACCTGGCCGCGGCGGCGAGGATCTCGGGTCCCTCGTGCAGGTAGTCCCGCCCGGCGTTGCGGGCCTGGATCATCGCCTCGACCGCCACCCGGTTCGCGGTCGCCCCGTCGGCGATGCCGTCCGGGTGGCCGATCGTGCCGCCGCCGAACTGGAGCACCACGTCCTCACCGAGGAGGTGGAGGAGCTGGTGCATCTGCCCGGCGTGGATGCCGCCCGAGGCGACCGGCATCACCGCGGGCATCGAGGCCCAGTCCTGCTCGAAGTAGAGGCCGGTGAGCGGGTCGGGTGCGACCTTGTCCTCGCGCAGCGTGGTGTAGTAGCCACGCGTCGTGTGCGGGTCGCCCTCGAGCTTGCCGACGACCGTGCCGGCGTGGAGGTGGTCGACCCCCGCCATGCGCATCCACTTGGCGATCACGCGGAACGAGACACCGTGCGTCTTCTGGCGCGTGTAGGTGGAGTGGCCGGCGCGGTGGAGGTGCAGGATGACGCCGTGCTTCCGGCACCACCGGGCCATCGACTGGATCGCCGTGTAGCCGATGGTGAGGTCGATCATGATGATGACCGAGCCGAGGTCCCTGGCGAACTCGGCGCGCTCGTACATGTCCTCCATGGTGCCGGCGGTGACGTTCATGTAATGGCCCTTGACCTCGCCGGTCGCGGCCTGCGCCTTGTTCACCGCCTCGATGCAGAACAGGAAGCGGTCGCGCCAGCGCATGAAGGGCTGGGAGTTGATGTTCTCGTCGTCCTTCACGAAGTCGAGGCCGCCGCGGAGCGCCTCGTACACCACGCGGCCGTAGTTGCGCGCCGAGAGGCCCAGCTTGGGCTTGGTCGTGGCCCCCAACAGCGGCCGGCCGTACTTGTTGAGGTACTCGCGCTCCATGACGATGCCGTGCGCCGGCCCCTGGAAGGTCTTGGTGTAGTGCGGCGGGATCCGCATGTCCTCGAGCCGGAGCGACCTGAGCGCCTTGAAGCCGAACACATTGCCGATGATCGACGACGTGAGGTTCGCGATCGAGCCCTCCTCGAAGAGGTCGAGGTCGTACGCGATGTAGGCGATGTACTGGTCGGTGCCCGGCACCGGCACCACGCGGTAGCACTTGGCCTGGTAGTGCTCGTGCGCGGTGAGCCGGTCGGTCCAGACCACGGTCCAGGTCGCCGTGGAGGACTCACCCGCGACGGCCGCGGCCGCCTCGATCGGCTCGACACCCTCCTGCGGCACGAAGCGGAAGGCGCAGAGGATGTCCGTGGGCTTGGGCTCGTAGTCGGGCTCGTAGTAGCCCATCTCGGCATAGGGCGTGACGCCGGCCGACCAGCGGGACTTGCCGTTCGACGATGCCTTGCCGGCCATCGGAGCTCCGTGGGTAGGGTGGGCGCGAGCGGACGGGCGCCCCCCGCGCCCGCCGCCGCGCGACTGGAGGGCATCGCTCGCGCGACCCCACCCAGCTGCGCGCCAGTCTAGGCCGCGCCGACCCGCCGCAGAACGCCTGAGCGGATGTGCCGCGGGCCATCCCATCGGGTGGCCCGCCGTCCAGGCCTCCTCGTCGCCGCCGCGCGCCCGATTGTCCGGCACCGCGCGACCGGCTATCCTTCGTTCGTTCCAGGTCCCGGAGGGCTTCGGCCCGCCAACTCCGCCAGGGCCGAAAGGCAGCAACGGTACGTGGTGTCCATCGTCGCTCCGTCAGGCCTGGAACACTCGCGCGGGTGAGCACCCTTCGGTGCTCCCCGCGCGTTTCGTTGCACCATGGCGCGGCAGGGCGCCCGTATCACCGACCCGCGCGGCCGCCGAGCGGCACCCTCCCGCGCGCGCTAAATTCCGCCCCATGTCCCTCGCGCTCGCCCGCAAGTACCGCCCGCGCCGCTTCGCCGACGTCGCCGTCCAGTCCCACGTCGCCAACACGCTGCGGAACGCGATCAGCGGGGACCGCCTCGGCCACGCCTACCTCTTCTGCGGCCCCCGCGGCACCGGCAAGACCACGCTCGCCCGCGTCCTCGCCATGGCGCTCAACTGCGAGCGCCGGCGCCCCGACCGGGAGCCGTGTGGCGAGTGCCCCTCGTGCACGCGCATCTGGTCGGGCGGGGCGTCGCTCGACGTGGTCGAGATCGACGCCGCCTCGAACCGCGGCGTCGACGACGCCCGCGAGCTGCGCGAGCGCGCCATGTACGCCCCCTCCGGCGAGGACCGCTACAAGGTCTACATCGTGGACGAGGCGCACATGCTCACGCGCGAGGCGTGGAACGC
>CAZPJF010000369.1:0-3786 GCA_964586095.1 uncultured Gemmatimonas sp.
AGAGCCGCAGGAAGTTCCCGCCGAGCAGCAGCTCCACCTCGCGCGCCGTCCGCCCGCGCCTGCGCAGCGCGTCGGCCAGCGTCTCCATCCGCCGCGGATGGTTGAGCGCGCTCACGAAGAAGGGCCACCGGAACCCCGCCGCCGCGCCGGGCCGCAGCCGCGCGAGCTCGGCGCGGAGCCGCTCCACTTCCTCCGGCGTGTCCAACATCACCTTGTGCTCGCGGTCGCTGCCGATCCCCACGTGCTCGATCCCGCAGGTCGCGATCGCGTGGTCGATGTGGCGCAGCACGTCGTCGAGCGTGTTGCGTTCCGCGGGCCCGAGGTACGGGTTGATCTGGAAGATCCCGATCACGCCGCTGCGGTCGGCGAGGCGCCGCAGCACCGCGTCGGACTTGTTGCGCGGGTGGTCGAACACGGCGCGGCATCCCGCGTGCGTGATCGCCACCGGCGCGGTGGAGTGCGCGATGCCGTCGAGCGTGGTCGCCTCGCCGCAGTGCGAGAGGTCCACGAGCATGCGCCGCGCGTTGAGCCCCGCGACCACCTCGAGGCCGAAGCGGCTCAGCCCGCTGTCGGTGCGCTCCAGGCAGCCGTCGCCGAGGAGGTTACGGGTGTTGTAGGTGAGCTGGACGATCCGCACGCCGCGGCGGTGGAGGTCGTCGAGCCGCGTGACATCGTCCTCGATGGGCGTCGCGTTCTGCACGTAGTACAGCAGGCCGATGCGCCGCGCGGCGGTGGTCCGCTCGATGCCCGCGGCGTCGGTGACGGCCTCGAGCCGTCCGTCGCTCGCGCGGATCATCGCCGCGTACTCGTCGAGCTCGCGCACCATGTCGCCGTGCGCCGATGCGCCCTGCAGCGCGGGGTTCCCCGCGGTGACGACGCAGCCGGAGAGGCCCGAGGCGCGGATCTCGTCGAGCAGGGCGTGGTCGTACTCGGTGCGGATCTCGCCGAGGCCGTCGATGATGGGGACGCGGCGGCCGGGCTGCGGTCCGGCGGCGGGCGCCGCGTGGAGCGGGTGCGGCGGCCGCACGAGGGCGGCGGCGCCCGCGGCGGCGGTGGCGGCGAGGAAGTGGCGGCGGGTCGGCATGCCCGAATCTACGGTCGCGTCGCCGCGCGGGGCGGGCGGTGGCCCAGTGCTATCCGGGGGTGGTCGCGGGCCACGCCCACCGCTCGAAGCCCACCGCCGCCACGGCCCCCAGCGCATACGCGCCGATGTCGAGCAGGTCCGCCGTGCGGCCGAAGAGCGGTACGCCGAGGTACTGCAGCAGCTCGACCGCCGCGCCGAACAGCACGACGGCGATCGCGCGGACGGCGGGCCGGCCGAGCGACTTGGCGTGCTCCAGGCCAACGCCCAGCAGGAGGACGGCGGAGAACGGGAGCGCGAGGTCCATCAGGTAGCCGGTGACGAACGCCCGGAACGGGCCGCGGTAGTCGGGCCCGGTGACGAGATGGAGCGCCGCCACCGCGAGGCAGATGGCGACGACGACCGGCTTGCGACGCAACGGAACCCCGGGCGCGTGGCGTGAGTGGCGGCCCCGCGGGACTCGGGGGCGACGAGCACCGGATACTGGTGCCCATCGGCCGCGGACGCCACCCGGCTCGGGCGTGAGGGGCCCTGCGGGCCAGCACCCTGCGGCGCGAGGCCGCGCTCGCACGCGCCGCCGCGCGTCTGGAAGGTGTAGCTTTCCCGGGCCGGCGCCCGGTCCTTCGGCGCGCCCGGCCAGCCGAGCCGCCCGCCCGATCCTCCACCTCGCTCCGCCGTGGCCCAAACCATCGTCGTCTCGCTGTACGACCAGGCGGCACAGGTGCGCTGGATCCTCCACGCGGCGTGCGCGGCGACCTTCACGCTGGCGATGAGCCTCCTCGCCGTGCGGCTCCGGCGGCCCGTGATGCGCACCATCGCGGTGGTCTGGTGGTGGCAGCTGCTGATCGCGCTCAACCTCGTCGCCTACTTCTACTGGCGGCAGTGGTTCGTGGACTACCCGGTGGTCCGCATCCTCGGGACGCTCGCGCTCCACCTGCCGTCGTTCGCCATGGCGCCGCTGCTGCGGCGGCTCCGCGCAACGCTCGAAGGGAGCGTGGCGGCCGGGGGGCGGGACTCGGACCAGCTCGTCCGCTGGGCGGGCGTGGCGGTCGTGACCACGATCCTGTTCGAGACGGCGCGCACGACGTGGGTGGACTCGGCGAGCACGATCACGTTCATCGTGTCGCGCGCGGTGGCGGCCTTCCCGTACCTCTATGCGCTCTGGCCGTGGGCGGGTGCCACGAAGCCGGCGGCGCGCGAGGTGAACTTCGCCGTGAGCGCACTGCAGGTGGCGGTCGCGATCCGTGCCGCGGCGATCGGCATCGACCTCGTGGTGCGCCTCCTGCCGTGGGCCGACACGGCCGCGAACCTGCTCACCGTCCTCGTGGTGACCAGCAACCTCGTGGCGTTGGTCGCCTTCGGCACGATCCTGCTGTTCGTGGCGCTGGAGAACGAGCGGGCGGCCTCGGAGCGGCAGGCGGCGGCGCTGCACGCCGCCGAGCTGCGCGAGGCGCAGTCGCAGCGCCTGCAGAGCCTCGGGCGGTTGGCCAGCGGGGTGGCGCATGACTTCAACAACGTGCTGTCGGTGGTCGTCGCGGCCTCGGAGGAGGCGGGACGCCTCGCGGCGCAGGACCCGCCGCTCCGCGCCGAGGTCGCGACCATCGAGGCCGCCGGCCGCCAGGGGATGGCGCTCACCCGGCAGCTGCTCGACTACGCGCGCCAGCGGCCCGCGGCTCGGCAGCGCTTCGCCCCCGCCGACGTCGTGCGCGGCATGGCGCCCATCTGCGAGCGGCTGGTCGGGACGGCGAACCGCGTCGCGTGGGAGGTGCACGCGACCTCGCAGCTGGAGATGGACCCCTCGCAGTACGAGCAGGTGGTGATGAACCTGGTCGTCAACGCGCGCGACGCGATGGAGGCGGCGCCGGGCACGGTGACCGTGTCGCTGACCGACGCCGAGGTGACGGCGCCGACGCGCGGGGCGACGCGGCTCGAGCCGGGGCGCTACGTCCGGCTCGCGGTGGCCGACACCGGCTGCGGCATCCCGCCAGAGCTGCTGCCGAGCATCTTCGACCCGTTCGTCACCACCAAGGAGGCACGGGGCGGGACGGGACTCGGCCTCGCCACCGTGCAGGAGGTCGCGCGCGAGCACGGCGGCGATGCGTTCGTGGAGAGCACCGTGGGCGTGGGGACCACGGTCACCGTATGGATGGCGGTACGGTCCGCCGGCAGCACGCCGGCATGAGTTCGCCCAGGTGCTGCAGGGCGTGCACCGCCTTGGAGAGGAAGTCCTCCGTCGCCGGGATCTCGTAGATCCGCGGATGCCCGGCCCATGCGGCCGCGATCCGCTCGTCCACCGCGCGCGCCTCGTCCTGCGTCTCCACGCGCAGCGGGTTGCGCTGGTCGTAGGCCTCCGGCGCCGACGGCGTCCGCAGGAGGATGACCGCGTGGTAGCGGGCGAGCTCGGCCTCGCGTGTGGTGCCGACGGAGGACCACAGGTCACCCTCGCCGAGCCAGTAGGCCGAGCCGTCCGGGGTCCCGCGGTCGCAGAGCACCATCGCGGGGTTCTCGACCGTGGCCGTGGACTCGAGTTCGCGCTGGACGTGGTAGATCGCGCGCTGCGCGGCCTGCCGGACGTCCACCCGGTGGTTCCGCGGGAAGCGCCCGCCGAACACGATGCCGGCGGACTCCGGCAGCGTCAGCAGGTGGCGGCAGAAGAAGAGGCGCGCCAGCTCGAGGACGGCCGACTTGCCGGCACCGGGGCCGCC
>CAZPJF010000370.1:0-3758 GCA_964586095.1 uncultured Gemmatimonas sp.
CAGGCGCACCACGTCGAGCGACCGCCACACGGACTCGGGCAGCGCGCGCGCCGCAGGGCGCTCCTCCACCGGCTCGAGCGCGAGGTCGAGGAGCTTCGCGAGCTTGGGCCGGATCGTCCGCGCGGCGTACTCCTCCTTCACGAATGCGCCGCTCGGGACGATCGCGTGCGACTCGACGAGGTCCACGCGGCAGGGCGCGCGCCCGGCGAAGCGCGCGGTGCGCTCGGCGATCCCCGCAGTGGGGAAGCGGTCGGTGACGACGAGCGCCGCGCGCGCCGCGAGGCGGTCCACCACGCGGCGGTCGTCGTCGCGGCGGCGGCGGACGACGAACTGATAGCGCAGGCCGAGCCGCTCGGCGCGGGCGTGGAGCTGCCGCGCGTTCGCGAGGATGACCGTATGGATGCGGTCGTTGGCGTGCTCGTACGTGGGGTCGAGCCCCTGGTGGATCAGGAGCGGCTTGCCGAGGCGGTCGGCGTGGAGGATGGCCTGCCGAAGCGCCCAGTTCTCCTCGAACCGGTGTGTGGACTGCATCCAGTAGAGGACGTAGTCCCCCTCGGGCTGGGTCCGGACCTGGTTGGCCGTCACCGTCCGCAGGGCGAGCTGGTCGCGGACGTGGTCGGAGTCGAGGGAGTGGAGTTTCGGGCGCATCTGTCGATACTGCTTGAAGATGGGGGGGTGGCGCCCGGTTCCCTCGCCCGCTAGCTTATGGTCATCGGCGGCCCCGCCAAGACCCATCAGGCGGGGCCGTATGCGTGACCGGAACCCGATTCGATCGTCCCGGGTATGTAGCAGGAACGGGATCGACTGGCCGGTACGCGATGCGGGGCTGTAGCTCAGCTGGGAGAGCGCTGCAATCGCACTGCAGAGGTCAGGGGTTCGATCCCCCTCAGCTCCATTGAGATGTAGATTCGCTGGTTCGCGTGCTGGGATATTGCCCGCCGCCGTTCGGTAGGACGTATAGTTCCAATGACGGCGTGCGAGGCGACCCGCGCGACACCAGCTACCCACTCCGCCGCGGACCCATCGGGTTCGCGGCGGTCTTGCTTTGGACGCAGGAGGAAGGACGAAGGAGGAAGGCGGAACGAGATTGAGTCCTCCTTCATCCTCCTTCCTACATCCTTCACCCTTTCACCACCCCTGTCTTTGCCTCAGCCCGGTGACGTGCGCCGTGTGGTGCCGGCTGTGCCAGTCGTAGAGCGCCACCCACGCGTCGATCGTCTGCGGGCCGCTGGCCGGGTGCAGGAAGGGGCGCTCGAACTGCGCCGGCGTCAGGCTCCGCAGGATCGCGTCGAGCCGGGTGTGCACGCTGTCGAGGATGGTGAGTGAGAGCTCGACCGGGAGCTTCGAGTCCGGGAGCTCGGCCCACCGCGCCTCCTCGTACGGCTTGATCACCGGGTTCTCCTCGGTGAGGGCGAGCTTCACGCGGCAGTAGCCGTTCATGTGGCTGTCGGCCACGTGGTGCACCAGCTGTCGGACGGTCCAGCCGCCGGGGCGGTACGGGGTGTCGAGCTGGGCCTCGGTGAGGCCCCGGACCGCGCCGCGGAGGTTCTCCGGGAGCGCGGCGAGGTTGGCGATCCGCTGCTCGCGCTCGGCGGCGGTGCTCGTGGTGGGGCGCTGGAACTTGCCGATGGGATACGACAGGTCGGTGGACATGCGGCGAATTCTAGCGCCCCCCTCGGCGAGACGTCACGGCAATCGCATGCCAGCCATGTGCGGGGTGGGCCGGTGCGGACGCACCTCGATGGCGACCGCGAAGCTCGGCGCTCGGCGCGGCAGTGGCGACCGCGGCGGCGCGGGTGAACGTCGGCAAGGTTCGGAGTTGGCGCAGGACGGGGAACGACATCGGGACTTCGAGCGTGGAGTGTGGGCGGACGGCGTCGTACGGCGGCCGGCATCCCAGTGTCGCGTGCGTCGTCGCCTCCGCTCCGACATCGCCGCTGATGTCGGTCCGCACGGCCCTCGCGCGACACTGCACAGCGGCCCGACACTCCGTTCGGCCGTCCACCCGTGCAACGGAGCTCTCAAATGAAGTACGCCATCCTCGTCTACGAGACCCCAGCCGAGGTCGCCGCCCGCGAGCACCCCGAGAAGTCCGGCCCGTACTGGGCCGCCTACATCGCCTACTCGCAGGCGCTCGCCGACGCCGGCGTCGCCGCGGGGGGCGCCGGACTGCAGCCGCCCTCGGTCGCGACCACCGTGCGGCTGCGCAACGGCCGCCGGCAGGTGCAGGACGGCCCGTTCGCCGACACCAAGGAACTGCTTGGCGGCTTCTTCCTGATCGACGTGCCGGACCTCGCGGCTGCGCTCGAGTGGGCGGCCCGGTGCCCGTCGTCGGCGACCGGAGCGGTCGAGGTGCGGCCGCTCCTCCCGCCGCCGCCCAACGCATGACGGATGCGGTCGACGCGACGGAGGCGAACGCCGCGGTCGAGCGCGTCGCGCGCGACTCGTACGGTCGCCTCCTCGCGATCCTCGCCGCGCCCACCCGCGACCTGGCCACGGCCGAGGACGCGCTGGGCGAGGCGTTCGCCTCCGCCCTCGCCCAATGGCCGCGGGAGGGCGTGCCCGCCAATCCTGAGTCGTGGCTCCTCGCCGTGGCGCGCCGGCGGACGGTCGACGGCGCGCGGCGCGAAGCCGTGCGCGACCGGCTCGCGCCGATGATCGCGTACGCCGTCGAGGTCGCGGGGCAGGCGGAGACGCCGGGCGCGCTGCCCGACCGGCGCGCCGAGTTGCTCTTCGCCTGCGCGGACCCAGCCATCGACCCCGCGATCCACACGCCGCTGATGCTGCAGGTGGTCCTGGGGCTCGACAGCGCCTTGGTCGCGGCAGCGTTCCTCGAGTCGCCGGCGGCGATGTCGCAGCGGCTCGTGCGCGTCAAGCGGAAGATCCGCGACGCGGGGATCCCGTTCCGCGTGCCCGAGCCGTCCGAGCGGCCGGGGCGCCTCGAGGCCGTGCTGGAGGCGCTCTACGGTGCCTTCGGCGCGGCGTGGGACTGGATCGACGGGAGCGCTCCCGGCGGCGCCGAGGCGCGCGGCGAGCTCCGGGACGAGGTGATCCACCTCGCCGAGATCGTCCACGGCGCGATGCCCGACGAACCCGAGGTGCTCGGCCTGCTCGCGCTCTTCTCGTACTGCCGCGCGCGCGACGCGGCCCGCCGCGATGCCGCGGGCCGCTACGTGCCGCTCACCGCGCAGCGGCCCGAGCAGTGGGACGCCGCGCGCATCGATCGCGGCGAGCGGTTGCTGCTCGATGCCGCGCGCCTCGGGCGGCCCGGCCGCTTCCAGCTCGAGGCGGCGATCCAGTCGGCGCACCTCGCCGCCGCCTTCGGCCGCGGCGCCGATGCTGCGGCGATCGCCGGGCTGTACGATGGGCTCGTGGCCGTCGCGCCGACGGTGGGGGCGCTGGTGAACCGGGCGGCGGCGCACGCGCGTGCCTTCGGGCCGGCGCGGGGGCTGGCGGAGGCCGAGGCGATCCGGGCGGATGCCGTCCGCGGGTACCAACCCTGGTGGGCGCTGCGGGCGCACCTCCTGCGGGAGCTCGGGCGGCTGCCGGAGGCGGCGGAGGCCCGCAGCCGCGCGTCGGCGCTCACGGAGGATCCGGCGGTTCGGACCTTCCTGCGGGACGGGGGTGAGCCCCCCGCGGGGTTGCCCGGGAGCGACCCGGCCCGCTAATTTGACGCTCCCCCGCTAACTGGCGGCGGCACTGCCCCTTAGCTCAACTGGCAGAGCGTCTGACTCTGGATCAGAAGGTTCCTGGTTCGA
>CAZPJF010000371.1:0-3748 GCA_964586095.1 uncultured Gemmatimonas sp.
TGGAGCGGCTCGCCGGGCGGACCGCGGCCGGCCGTGCCACGCCGCGCGACCTGCGTGCGCTCGGCGACTCGCTCGCGCGGCTGCCCGCGGTGGTCGCCGCGCTGCGCCGGACCGTGCGCGGCGGGCTCCTGGCGGGGATCGACGCGGGCTGGGACGGCGCCACCGACCTCGCCGCGGAGATCCAGCGGACGCTGGTCGCGCGCCCGCCGCTGCAGTTCGGCGAGGGGGAGACGATCGCGCCCGGCATCGACGCCGCGCTCGACGAGCTGCGCGCGATCGCCACCGGCGGCAAGGACGCGATCGCGGCGCTGCAGGCGGAGGAGCGCGCACGCACGGGCATCGCGTCGCTGAAGGTGGGCTACAACCGCGTGTTCGGGTACTACATCGAGATCTCGAACGCCAACCGGGCGCTGGTGCCGGCCGACTACCAGCGGCGGCAGACGCTGACCGGGGCGGAGCGCTACATCACGCCGGCGTTGAAGGAGTTCGAGGAGAAGGTGCTCCACGCGACCGAGCGGATGGAGACGCTCGAGCGCGAGCTCTTCGAGGCGCTGCGGCGGCGCGTGGGGGCGGACGTGGCGCGGCTGCAGGCGATCGCGCAGCGGTGCGCGACGCTCGACGTGTTCGCGGCGCTCGCGGAAGTGGCGGCGCGCGAGGGGTACGTGCGGCCGGCGGTGGATGACGGCCCGGTGCTCGAGATCGTGCGGGGGCGGCATCCGGTGGTGGAGCGGATGATGCCGCGCGACCAGTTCATCCCGAACGACGTCGCGCTCGCGCCCGAGGCGCGGATGATCATCCTCACGGGCCCGAACATGGCGGGCAAGAGCACGATCCTGCGGCAGGTGGGGCTGCTCGTGCTGATGGCGCAGATGGGGAGCTACGTGCCCGCGGCCGCGGCGCGCGTGGGCATCGCCGACCGCGTGTTCACGCGGGTGGGCGCGAGCGACAACCTCGTGCGCGGCCAGTCGACCTTCATGGTGGAGATGGCCGAGACGAGCGCGATCCTGCATACGGCGACGGCGCGGAGCCTCGTGCTGCTCGACGAGATCGGGCGCGGCACCGCGACGTGGGACGGGCTCTCGATCGCGTGGGCGGTGAGCGAGCACCTGCACGAGCGGGTGGGGTGCAAGACGATCTTCGCCACGCACTACCACGAGCTGACGCAGCTCGCCGACGAATTCGTCTCGGTGCGCAACTATAACGTGGCGGTGTAGGAGGCGGGCGAGCGGATCCTCTTCCTGCACCGGCTCCGGCCGGGCGGCGCGGACCGGTCGTACGGCATCGAGGTGGGGCGGCTGGCCGGGCTGCCGGCACCGGTGATCGCGCGGGCGCGCGCGCTGCTCGCGGTGCTCGAGGGCGAGCAGCTGGTGCCGGCGCTCGGTGCGGCCGCGGGGACCGGTGTGGGCACCGGTGTGGGCACCGGTGTGGGCACGGGCACGGGTGCGGGCCCGGCGGCCGGTGCGGCGCCGCGGGGCCGGCGGGCGGGCCCGGCGGGCGCTCCGGATCCCGCCGACGCCGGGGCGCAGCTCCCGCTCTTCGCCGCGCTCCCCGACCCGCTCGTCGAGCGCCTCAAGGCGATCGACGCGAACGCCCTCACGCCGCTGCAGGCGCTCACCGTCCTCGCCGACCTGACGGCCGACGCCCGCGCGCGGCAGTAGATTCGCCGTCTCCCCCCGACCCGACCATGACCGAGCATCTCCGCCACCGCCAGCCGTACGCCAACGTCCTCGAGACGATCGCGTGGACCCCGCTCATCCGCCTCACGCGCGTCACGCAGGGGATCCGCACGCCGGTCTACGGCAAGGCGGAGTTCTTCAACCCCGGTGGGAGCGTGAAGGACCGGATCGGGCTGCCGATGATCGAGGAGTTCGAGCGCACGGGCCAGCTGCGGCCCGGCGGGACGATCGTCGAGGGCACGAGCGGGAACACGGGCGTGGGCCTCGCGATCGCCGCCGCGCTCAAGGGCTACAAGTGCATCTTCACCATGCCCGACAAGATGAGCCAGGAGAAGGTGCGGCTCCTCAAGGCGTTCGGGGCCGAGGTGATCATCACGCCGACGGCGGTGCCGCCGGAGCACCCGGACAGCTACACGTCGATGGCCAAGCGGATCGCGTCGGAGACGCCGAACGCGGTGCTGGCGAACCAGTTCTACAACCTGACGAACCCGCAGGCGCACTACGACACCACGGGGCCCGAGCTGTGGGAGCAGACGGGCGGCCGCATCACGCACTTCGTGGCGGGTGCCGGGACGGGGGGCACGATCACCGGCACCGGGCGCTACCTGAAGGAGCGGAACCCCAAGGTGCAGATCGTGGGCGCGGACCCGGTGGGCTCGATCCTCGCCGAGGTGTGGCGCTCGAACGGCGCGAACAAGCCGCAGGGCGCGCCGTACAAGGTGGAGGGGATCGGCCAGGACAAGGTGCCAGGCGCGCTCGATCTCGCGGTGATCGACGAGTACCAGACGGTGAGCGACCGCGACGCGTTCGCGATGGCGCGCCGGCTCACGCGCGAGGAGGGGCTCTTCGTGGGGGGCTCGGCGGGGCTCATCGCGCACGCGGCGCTGAGCGTCGCGCGCCGCATCAACGACCCCGAGGCCTGCGTGGTCACGGTGCTCTGCGACACGGGCGAGCGCTACCTGTCGAAGCTCTTCAACGACGAGTGGATGCGGGAGAACCAGCTGCTCGACGCCGAGAAGATGACGCTCGGCCAGCTGCTCGGGATGAAGGGGGGCGAGATCCCGGCACTGGTGAGTGCGGCGCCCGGCATGTCGGTGCGGCAGGCGCTGGGCCTGATGAGCCTCCACAACGTCTCGCAGCTCCCGGTGATGGATGGCGCGAATTGCGTGGGCTCGGTGAGCGAGAGCGTGCTGAGCGTGCGCGGCCTGGAGGACACCAAGGTGCTCGAGCGCACGGTGAGCGACGTGATGGACGCGCCGTTCCCCGTGGTCGACGCGCCGATGCCAGTGGACGCGGCGGTGAAGATGCTCGGCCGGAACAACCCGGCGGTGCTGGTGCGGGAGCATGGCGCCGTGCAGGGCATCCTGACGCGGTCAGACCTGCTGCAGTACGTGATGGCGCGCTGAGATGGCCCCGCTCCGGATCCTCGTGTTGCAGGGGGGCGACTCGTCGGAGCGCGAGGTGTCGCTCTCGAGTGGTGGGCGCGTGGCGGCGGCGCTCCGGTCGCGCGGCCACGCGGTGACCGAGGCCGATCCGGCGGGCGACGCGCTCGCGGTGCTCCCGGCGGCGCGCGCCGCGGACGTGGTGTGGATGGCGCTGCACGGCGGCGCGGGCGAGGACGGGACGATCCAGGCGCTGTTCGACCTGGCCGGCGTCCGCTACACCGGGAGCGGGCACCTCGCGAGCGCGATCGCGATGGACAAGGACCTCTCGAAGATCCTCTTCCGGGCCGCGGGGGTACCCACGGCGGACTGGTGGATGGTGCGGGCCGGGGACGAAGCCCCCTGGCGGCGGCCGGCGTTCGCGGCGGACGCGGTGCGGGCGCTCGGGCTGCCCCTCATCGTGAAGCCGTCCAAGCAGGGCTCCACCGTGGGACTCTCGCTCGTGAAAGCGACCGAGTCGGTCCCGGCGGCGGTGGAGCTGGCCCTGGCGCACGACGACGAGGTGATGCTCGAGGCGTACATCCCTGGACGGGAGTTGACCGTCGGCGTGCTCGGGGAGTGGGTGATGCCGGTTGGCGAAATCATCCCCAAGCACGAGATTTACGACTACGAGTGCAAGTACGTGGCGGG
>CAZPJF010000372.1:0-3748 GCA_964586095.1 uncultured Gemmatimonas sp.
CACGACACGGGTCGCGAGCGCGAGCGTGTAGTCCTCGCCGATCGCCTTCCCCTCGTCGGACACCAGGGCGAGGCGGTCCACGTCGGGGTCGGTCGCGAAGCCGACCTGCGCCCCCGTCTGGCGCACGAGGCGTTCGAGCGCCCCGAGGTTCTCCGGCACCGGCTCCGGGGGCCGCGGGAAGCGCCCGTCGCTCTCGAGCTCGATGGCGTGCACATGGCACCCGAGCAGTTCGAGCAGCCGCGGGATCACCGCGCCGCCCGCCCCGCGACACGCATCGTACGCCACCGTGAAGCGCCGCGAGCGGATGCCGTCCACGTCGAGGAACGGCAGCGCGAGCACCTGGTCCAGATGGCGCGCGATCGCGTCCCCGTCGAAGCGCGTCACGCCGAGCGCGTCGTAGGTCGCGTACGGGATCCCGGAGTCCACCAGCGCGCGCATCTCCGCGCCCTGCGCCGCACTCAGGAAGAGCCCGTCGGGCCCGATGAACTTGAGCGCGTTCCACTCGATGGGGTTGTGGCTCGCGGTGATGCCGAGCCCACCGGCCGCGTGGTGATGCTCCACCGCGAGCTGCAGGGTGGGCGTCGTCGTGAGGCCGATGTCGATGACATCGGCCCCGACGCTCTCGAGCGCCGCGCGCGTCACCGTGTGGAAGAGGGGGCCGGTCACGCGGCTGTCGCGGCCGAGCACGATGGAGCGCGCGCGGCCCTTGGCGATGGCCCACGCCCCGAACGCCGCCGCGTACCGTGCGACGACCTCCGGCGTGAGGCCGAAGCCCACGCGTCCCCGGATGCCGGAGACGCTGATCATGAGGCGGGGGTCGGTCATGGGTGCAAGCTAGGGGATGGGGTGGGGCGCGTGCCATATCTTTGGAGGCGTGGATCTCCTGACGCTCCGCGCCGCCGCCGGCGGCGGCACCCTCGACGGGCACCCGGCCGCCGCGCTCGTCGCGGCCGGCTTCACGCTGCTCCAGCGGAGTCCGGCGCTCGTGCGCGCGCTCGCGGGCAGGCGCGCGGCGATCCTCCTCCCCACCTCGCCCCAGTTCCTCGTCGCGCTGGCGGCGGCGGACGGGCGCGGGGCGGTCCTCATCAACCCGCTCGCCGCGCCGGTCGAGGTGCACGACCAGTTGCAGGATGCGGAGGTCGGGGCGGTCCTCACGGTCACCGCCCTCGCGGCCAGGCTGCCGCCCGGCACCGTCCATGCCCTGCTCGACGAGGCGCCGCAGTCCGCGACGGTGGTCGACGCCGAGGGCCGCGCCGCACGCGTCGACCTCGGCTCCCACTTCGGCCTCGACCTCGAGGGTCCCGCCGACGCGCCCGGCCGCGACGAGGAGTGCGCGATCGTCTACACCTCCGCGATGGCGGGCCGCCCGCTGGGTGCGATCCTCACGCACCGGAACCTGATCACCAACGCGCGCCAGACGGTGCAGGCCGCGGCCTTCGGGCCGGACGACCGCGTGCTCGCGGTGCTCCCGTTCGCGCACCTCTTCGGCCTCACGGTCTCCGGCATGGCGCCCCTCTTCGCGGGGGCGGCGGTGCGCACGGTGCCCCGCTTCCACCCGAGGGCCGCCTTCGACCAGCTCGCGCAGGAGGCGATCACCACCTTCGTCGGCGTCCCGGCCATCTTCGCCGCACTCCTGTCGCTGCTCGAACGCACGGGCTCCCCCCCGTTCCCTGCCCTGCAGCTCTGCATCTGCGGCGGCGCGCCGCTCGACCCCGCGCTGCAGGCGCGCTGGGCCGAGGCGACCGGCGTGGAGTTGCGGCAAGGGTACGGGCTCACCGAGGCCTCGCCGGTGGCCCTCTTCAACCGGCTCGACCAGGCGAACCGGCGCGGTTCGCTCGGCCTGCCCTTCCCGGGCGTGCGCGTGAGCATCCGGGCACCGGAGTCGGGCGAGGCCCTCCCGCCCGGCACGGTGGGCGAGATCTGCGTGGCGGGCGACACCGTCTTCCGCGGGTACGTCGGTGGGGCGACGGACGGGCTCGCCGTCCGCGCGGGATGGCTCCACACCGGCGACCTCGGCCTCGAGCATCCCGACGGCAGCATCGAGTTCCGCGGCCTGCACAAGCCGATGTTCACCCGGAACGGGTTCAACGTCTATCCGCGCGAACTGGAGCGCGTGTTCGGCGAGCTGCCCGGCGTGCAGGCGGTCCGCGCCTTCGGCGTGCCCGATCCCGCGAGCGGGTCCGAGGTCGCCGTCGAGATCCGGGGCACCGTCACGGAGGCGGCCGTGAAGGCCTGGGCCGACGTGCGACTGTCCGCGTACAAGCGGCCGTCACGGATCCTGCTCCTTCCGGCGGCTTGACCGAGCTGGCGGACGCGCCGGCGCCGTGCGGCCGCCGGCAGGTCCGGTGTTGTCGGCCCGCGGCGCGGCGGCGAACTTCCCCCGGATGCGCTACGCCTTCGTCGCCGGACTCCTGCTCCTCGCCGCCTTCGAGGCGGCCAACGTCTGGTTCATCATGCCGATGCCGGGCTCGCAGCGGATCCGCAGCCTCGACTGGGCCTACCTGCTGCACACGGCGCGCTGGGGCGTCCGGCTCGCGGCCCTGCTGCTCCTCGCCCTCGGGGCGCGGAGCGCGTGGCGCGGCGGGACGTGGCACCGCGTGGCGATGGTCGCCGCCGGCCTCGCCGTCGCGGCGATCGCGTACGCGTTCAACTTCGTGATGGCCGCCGACGCGATGTTCCGCATGCCGACGCGCCTGGTCATGGCCACGGCGGAGGGGAACGCCGTGGACCTCGACCGCCTCGTGGTCGGCGTCGAGGTGGAGGGCGAGGCACGCGCCTACCCGCTCCAGTTCATCGGCTACCATCACCAGGTGCGTGACTCGATCGCGGGCCGGCCGGTGCTGGTCACCTACTGCACCGTCTGCCGGACGGGCCGGGTGTTCGATCCGCGGGTCGACGGCGCGGTCGAGGCGTTCCGCCTCGTCGGGATGGACCACTTCAACGCGATGCTCGAGGACCGGACCACCGGCAGTTGGTGGCGCCAGGCGAACGGCGAAGCGGTGACGGGCCCCCGGAAGGGCACGGTGCTGACCGAGCTGCCGAGCCGGCAGGTCACGCTGCGCCGGTGGCTCGCGCTGTACCCGCAGAGCCGGATCATGCAGCCCGACCCGGCCTTCGCCAGCCAGTACGCGAAGGACTTCGCCTTCGAGCGCGGCACGAGCCGCAGCCGGCTGACCGGGACGGATCCGCGGTCCTGGCAGGACAAGTCGTGGGTCGTGGGCCTGCGCATCGGGGACGCGCCGCGGGCCTACGACTGGAACGCGCTCCTCGCCGCCGGTGCGATCAACGACACGCTCGGCGGACGTCCCGTGGTCGTCGCGGTCGCGGGGGACAGCGTGAGCTTCTACGCCTTCGTCCGCCCCGACACGGCGACGCGGTTCGCGGTGGACGGCGACTCGCTCCGCGGCGCCGGCGGGGCCTTCGCCTTCAACGGGAAGGGGCCGTCGGGGACGCTCGAGGCCCTGGTGGCGAGCCAGGAGTTCTGGCACAGCTGGCGGACGTTCCACCCGCGGACGACGGTCCACCGTGAGTAGATTCCCGGCATGACGCGCATCCTCCCCGACGATCACGGCGCCGGCTTCTCGACCCGCGCCATCCATGCCGGCCAGCGCCCCGATCCCACCACGGGCGCCATCATGCCGCCCATCTACCAGACGTCGACCTACGCGCAGGAATCGCTCGGCGTCAACAAGGGCTACGAGTACGCGCGCGGGAAGAACCCCACGCGCGAGTGCCTCGAGCGCAACGT
>CAZPJF010000373.1:0-3747 GCA_964586095.1 uncultured Gemmatimonas sp.
CCGAGGCGGTGAACGAGCAGGCGATGCTCGACTCGACGCTCAACCTCTCGAAGGCCCGCGAGGAGATGCGCACGATGGAACTCGCGCTCGAGGAACGGCGGCTCGCCAAGGAGCAGGCCGTGTACGAGGCCCCCACGGTGAAGCGGCAGGCGGAGATCGACCTCGAGAAGGCCGAGCGCGCCCTCGCCCAGGCCAAGGTGGACTACAAGACCAAGGTGGAGCAGGCGCAGGCCAAGATGCGCGAGGTGGGCGCCGACCTGCAGCGGCAGAAGAACCAGCTGGAGGTCGTGCAGAAGGTCATGTCGGAGTTCACCATCCGCGCGCCCGCGCCGGGCATGGTGATCTACCAGAAGGAGTGGAACGGCAAGAAGCGGCAGGTGGGCTCGCAGGTGAACCCCTGGGAGCCGACCGTCGCCACGCTCCCCGACCTCACGAAGATGGAGTCGATCACCTACGTCAACGAGATCGACATCAAGAAGGTCGCCGTCGGCCAGCCGGTGAGCATCTCGCTCGACTCCGACCCGACCAAGAAGCTCTCGGGCAAGGTCGTGCAGGTCGCCAATGTCGGCGAGCAGCGGCCCAACACCGATGCGAAGGTGTTCGAGGTGAAGGTCCTGCTCGCCGGGTCGGACACGACGCTGCGGCCGGGCATGACGACCGGCAACGCGATCGAGACGGCCGTGCTCTCGAACGTCCTCTCGGTGCCGCTCGAGGCGGTGACGTCGATCGACGACGTGCCGTACGTCTTCAAGCGTGCCGGCGCCCGCATCGTGCGGCAGGAGGTCGAGACCGGGGTGATGAACGACGACGAGGTCGTCATCCTCAAGGGCCTCGAGGCGGGGGAGCAGGTGCTCCTCGTGCCGCCCGCGGACGCGGCGAAGATGGAGGCGGTGCGCCTCCCCGGCTCCACGCGCGGCCTCGCGCCCAAGGCGGGCGACTCCTCGACCGCCGCGCGGACCATCCCCAAGTGACCGGCGGCGCCGTCGCGGCGACGGGGCGCGCGGCGCGCCTCGCCGCCCTCCGCGAGCACGTCCTCTTCGCCATGCGGACCGCCCTCGAGGCGGTCGCGCACAACCGGCTGCGCGCCGGGCTCACCTCGCTCGGCATCCTCTTCGGCGTCGCCTCCGTGATCGCGATGCTCGCCATCGGCAAGGGCGCCGAGTCGGAGATCCTCGAGCAGATGCGCCTCCTCGGCTCCAACAACATCCTCATCCGCCCGTACGAGGAGCAGCAGGAGGGGAACGCGGAGGAGGAGGACGAGACGAGCAAGCAGCCCAAGCGCTATACGCCGGGCCTCACCTACCTCGACGCCGCCGCGATCGCGAAGCACGTCCCCGGGCTCGACGCCGTGAGCGCGGAGGTGGTGCTCAACTCGACCATCACGCGCGAGGGGCGGCGGCGCTCCGGGCGCATCGTGGGCGTCGACAGCACCTACTTCCGCCTCCTCAACATGCCGCTGGTGGCGGGTGCGCACTTCTCGGAGCCGCAGCTCCGGCTCGGGATGCCGGTCGCGATCATCGGGCATGGCGTGCGTTCGCGTTTCTTCACCACCGAGGACCCGATCGGGCGGCCGCTCAAGGTGGGGGAGACCTGGCTCACCGTGGTCGGCGTCCTCGCCGACCGGCAGGTGGCGGGCGAGAACGCCGAGCGCCTCGGGCTGCGCGACGTGGGGATGGACGTGTTCGTCCCGCTGCACACCATGCTCGGGCGCTTCCGGAACCGCGCGCAGGTGACGCAGCGCGACATCGAGGCGGCGGCGCGCGCGCAGGGCCAGGAGGGCGTGATCGTCGTCGGCGCGCAGCAGGACCAGCCGAGCGAGGAGGTCAAGCAGGAGCGCGCCAACACCAACCAGCTCGACCGCATCGTGGTCCGCGTGCAGGAGGCGCGGCACGTGCCGCAGGCGGCCGACGTGATCCGCCGCATGCTCGCGCGCCGGCACAACGGCGTGGTCGACTACGAGATCACGGTGCCGGAGCTGCTCCTCAAGCAGGAGCAGCGCACCCGGACGATCTTCAACGTCGTGCTCGGCGCCATCGCGAGCATCTCGCTCATCGTGGGCGGCATCGGGATCATGAACATCATGCTCGCGAGCATCCTCGAGCGGATCCGCGAGATCGGCGTCCGCCGCGCGATGGGCGCCACCCAGAACGACATCCTCGGGCAGTTCCTCGCCGAGGCGGTGCTCATCAGCGTCGCCGGCGGCGTGGCGGGGATCCTCGTCGGCGCCGGGCTCAGCCTCGGCATCGAGAAGTTCGCCGGCATCCGGACGCTCGTCTCGGTGCTGAGCGTGGTGGTCGCGTTCGGCGTGTCGCTGAGCGTGGGCCTCGTCTTCGGGATCGTCCCCGCCTGGCGCGCCGCCCGGCAGGACCCCGTCGTCTGTCTCCGGTACGAGTGATGCCGATCCGATCGCCCGCCTGGCCCGCGCCGCGGGTCGCCCTGTGGGTCGCGCTCCCGGTCATGCTGGGGGTCGCCGCCCTCGTCCCGGCGTCCCCCCTGCCCGCGCAGGCGCCGGCGCGCTTCACCCTCGCCGACGCGATCGCGCGCGCCCAGGGACAGGGGCTCACCGCCCGTGCGGCGCGGGCCTCGCGCGACGCGGCGCGCCAGCGCGACCGCGCCTTCGGCGCCGGGCTCCTCCCGCAGCTCTCGCTCACCGGGCAGGTGCCGAGCTACAACCGCTCCATCGTGCCGGTCTTCGACCCGTCGCAGGAGGCCACGGTCTACCGCTCGCAGGAGCAGAACGAGTCCGCGCTCACCATGAACCTCACGCAGCGGCTCCCGTACCTCGGCGGGAACCTGTTCGTGAACTCGTCCCTGTCGCGCCTCGACGCCACGCGGCCCACGAGCGCCGGGCCGGTCACCAGCCGCCTCTACAACTCGCAGCCGGTGCTGGTCGGCATCCAGCAGAACCTCTTCCGTCCCAACCAGCTGCGCTGGGACACGCGCGAGCAGGGGCTGCGCGCGGAGTCGGCGGAGCGCGCCTACCGCGAGGCCATGGAGGAGGTGGCGATCGCGACGGCGAACACCTTCTTCGACTTCTACACGGCGAAGCTCGCGCTCGAGAACGCGGTGACCAATGCCGCCGTGAACGACACGCTCTACACCCTCAACCAGGGGCGGTTCGAGGTCGGCAAGATCGGCGAGAACGACCTGCTGCAGAGCGAGCTCGCGCTGCTCCGCGCGCGCGTGGCGCTCGACGGCGCCCGGCTCGAGCATGACCGGACGCTCGCGGCGCTTCGCCTGGCCCTCGACCTCCCGGTCGGGGCGCCGGTCGAGGTCGTCGTGACGCCCGACATCCCCGAGGTCGCGGCCGACACCGCGCAGGCGGTCGCGGAGGCGCTGCGCAACCGGGCCGCCACGGTCGACCTCGAGCTGCAGCAGGTCCAGGCGGCGCGCGCGGTGTCGGTCGCGCGCTTCGGGACCGGTCCCGGGGCCACGCTCAACGCATCAATGGGATTCAACCAGACCGGCGACGAGATGAGCGCGGCGTACCGCGACCTGCGCGACGCCCAGCGGTTCAACCTCTCGGTCTCGATGCCGCTCGTGCAGTGGGGCGGGCGCACCGCCGGCATCCAGGCCGCGCGGCTCGAGGGGCAGCGCGTGGAGCACACCACGCGGCAGGCGCGCGAGCAGCTCTCGCAGGAGGCCCACTTTGCGGCCCTCGGGCTCGCGCAGGCGCGGCGCGCGCTCACCATCGCCGCCAAGGCCGACACGGTCGGGGCCAAGCGGTTCGAGGTCGCCAAGAACCGC
>CAZPJF010000374.1:0-3742 GCA_964586095.1 uncultured Gemmatimonas sp.
ATGGGCACCGTCGCCCTGATGCGGCAGACGTTCATGGACGCCGAGTGGTACATCCGTGCGAACGCCGCGTACGAGGCGAGCGGGCGCGCGGTGCTGCCGCCCGAGCGCAGCGAGGCGCTCGGCGCGCTCGGCAATGTGGTGCAGGGTCGGCAGCCCGTGCTCTTCCAGACGGAGAGCGAGGAGGAGTACCTCCGCGCCTACCGCCTGGCGGGCGAGTACAAGCTCACGCCCTGGTTCCGCGGCAACGGCACCGAGTACCGGCTGGTGGACGTGCTCAAGGGGCGCACCCAGCCGCTGATCATCCCGCTCAACTTCCCCGACGCGCCGGACGTGTCGAGCCCCGAGCTCGCGCTCAACGCGTCGCTCGCCGCGATGCGGCACTGGTACCTCGCGCCGACCAACCCGGCGCAGCTCGCCAACGCGGGCGTCGCCTTCGCCATCACCACCGACGGCCTGTCGTCGCTGACGCAGTTCCACACCAACCTGCGTATCGCGGTGTCGCGCGGGCTCGCGCCGGACAAGGCGCTCGCCGCACTCACGACGGTGCCGGCCGCGTGGCTGGGCATCGAGAGGACGCACGGCACGATCGCGGTGGGCAAGGTCGCCAACCTCGTGGTCGCCGACGGTGACCTGTTCAATGAAGAGGCCAGCGTGCGGGACGTGTGGGTGCAGGGCACGCGGTACGGCGTGACGCGCCCGCCGCAGATCGACCCGCGGGGCACTTGGGCGATCACCTCCACCGACGCCGACGGCTTCAATGCGACGCTGCGGCTCGAGGGCCCGATCAACCGCATCCGCGGCACGATCGAGCGCGAGGGGCGGCGCCCGATCAACCTCGCCTCGGCGCGGGTGATCTCCGAGACCGGGCGCCTGGAGGTCACCTTCCCGGGCGAGCAGCTGGGCTACGAGGGCACCGTGCTCATGACGGGCTCGGTGAGCGGCGAGGAGGTCTTCGGCTGGACCTCGCTCCCCAACGGCACCGACCCGACGTTCCGCGGCACGCGGAGCGAGGCGTTCGACGGTGCGGCGCGCGGCACCGTCGCGCGCAGGGTCCCGCAGGTCGACCTCCCGTGGATCCGTCCCGCGATGGAGTACGGCCGCGCGACGCAGCCCGAGCAGCCGGCGGTGGTGCTCGTGCGCAACGCGACCGTGTGGACGCAGGGCCCGCAGGGGCGCCTGGAGAACGCCGACCTCCTCGTGCGCGCCGGCAAGGTGGCGCAGGTGGGGAAGAACCTCACCGCGCCGCGCGGCGCGGTGGTGATCGACGCCACCGGCAAGCACGTCACGCCGGGGCTCATCGACCCGCACACGCACACCGGCGTGAGCTCGGTGAACGAGAGCGGCTTCGCGATCGTCCCCGAGGTGCGGATGGGCGACGTGCTCACGCACAACAACATCTGGACCTACCGCCAGCTCGCCGGCGGGCTCACGAGCCAGATGGTCAAGCACGGCTCGGCGAACCCGATCGGCGGCGAGAACGTGTTCGTGAAGAACCGGTGGGGGATGCTCCCCGACGACATGCGGATCGAGGGAGCGCCGCGCACGGTGAAGTTCGCGCTCGGCGAGAACCCCAAGCGGAGCCCCAACCGCTACCCGAACACCCGGATGGGCGTGCAGGAGATCATCCGCGACCACTTCCTCGCCGCGCGCGACTACGAGAAGGAATGGAAGCGCTGGGAGGCGGACAAGACCGGGATCCCGCCGCGCCGGGACCTGCGGATGGAGGCGATCCTCGACATCCTGAACCAGAAGCTGCTCGTCTCGTCGCACGGCTACCGCGCCGACGAGTTCCTCGCGCTCGTGCGGCTCGCGGAGGAGTTCGGCTTCCGGATCCAGACGCTGCAGCACGGCGTGGAGGCCTACAAGATCGCGACCGAGCTCAAGAACTCCGGCGTGGCCGCGGTGGTCTGGAGCGACTGGGGCGCGTTCAAGCTCGAGTCCTACGACGCGACGTCGTACAACGCGCGGCTCCTAATGGAGGCGGGCGTCACGACCTCGCTGCACTCGGACGACGCCGAGATCTCCACGCGCATGAACTGGGAGGCGGGCAAGCTCCTCCGCTCGGGCGTGGAGGAGGTGCAGGCGCTCTCGACGGTCACCAACCAGGCGGCGAAGGCGGTCGCGATCGACGGCCGCATCGGGTCGCTCGAGGCGGGGAAGGACGCCGACTTCGTGATCTGGAACGGCAACCCGCTGTCGCAGTTCACCAAGGCCGAGCAGACCTGGGTGGACGGGCGGAAGTACTTCTCGCTCGACGAGGACGCCAAGCTGCGCGAGGAGATCACGCGGCAGCGCGCGGCGCTCGTGCAGGCGATCCTCGCGGCGGGTGCACCGGAGGCGCCGGCCGCGGGCGCCGGCCGTCCGCGCGGCCCGGGGCGCGACTGACCATGACCCTCTTCTTCAGGACACCGACCATGACGGGATTCGAGAGCTGGGCCGGCCGCACCCTGCGCGTCGCCGCCGGCGTGATGGCGCTCGCGACGGCGGCCGCGACGGCGGTCGAGGCGCAGGTGGGCATGACCGTGCCGCCGCAGACGGTGCCGGTGGTGCTGCGCGGGGCGACCATCCACACCGTCACCAAGGGCACGATCGAGAACGGCACGATCGTGCTCGACAAGGGGAAGATCGTCGCCGTCGGCGGCGCCGACGTGCCCACGCCGCGCGGCGCCAAGGTGGTGGACGTGGCCGGCAAGCACATCTACCCGGGCCTCATCGACGCCTACAGCACGGTGGGCATCACCGAGATCGGTGCGGTGGAGGTCTCCAACGACATCACCGAGCTCGGGGACTTCAACCCGAACGTGCGCGCCGAGATCGCGGTGAACGCGGAGAGCCGGCACATCGGCACGACGCGCTCGGCGGGGGTGCTCGTCGCCTTCAGCACGCCGGGCGGCGGCGTGATCTCGGGCCTCTCCTCGGCGATGTCGCTCGAGGGGTGGACCTGGGAGGAGATGTCGATGAAGGGCGCCGCGGCGCTCAACGTGAACTGGCCGGACCCGGCGGCGCGCCCGCGCCGCTTCGGCGGCGGTCCGCCGCCGGGCGCACCGGGCGCGCGCGCCGCGCAGCCCGCCCCCAAGACCTACGCCGAGCAGGTGCAGGCGATCAAGGACTACTTCGCCGAGGCGCGCGCGTACCGTGATGCGCTCGCCGCGGGGCAGCAGGTGCGCACCAACACCCGCTACGCCGCGATGATCCCCGCGCTCAACAAGGAGATCCCGGTGGTCGTGGCGGCCGAGGGCGTGGCGCAGATCAACGACGCGATCACGTGGGCGAAGGAGGAGGGGATCCGGCTGGTGATCCGCGGCGGCCGCGACGCGATCCACGTCGCCGACCGGCTCAAGGCGGAGAACGTGCCGGTCATCCTCACGAGCACCATGGCGGCGCCGGAGCGCAACCACGAGGGCTACGACGGGGCGTACAACGCGCCGGCGCAGCTCCACGCGGCGGGCGTGAGGTTCGCGATCGCCGGCGGCGCGGGCGGCCTCTACAGCTATCGCCTGCCGTGGGAGGCGGGCGTCGCGGTGGCGTTCGGCCTGCCCGAGGAGGAGGCGCTCAAGTCGGTGACCATCAACGCGGCCCAGTTCATGGGCATCGACGACAAGGTCGGCTCGCTCGAGGTGGGCAAGGAGGCGACGCTCCTGATCACGAGCGGCACGCCGCTCGACATGACGTCGAGCATCCAGCAGGCCTACATCCAGGGCCGCGAGATCGACATGAACGACATCCAGAAGCACTTCTTCAA
>CAZPJF010000375.1:0-3712 GCA_964586095.1 uncultured Gemmatimonas sp.
ACGCTCCTCCGATCTGGGATGGTCACGGTCGGGCCCTTCCCCACGGTGCGGCAGGCCGCCGAGGCGCTCGAGGCGGGCCCGACGGGCGGCGAGGCCACCGCGCTCGCCGGCGAGGTCGGCGCGCTCACGCTGGTGACGGGGAGCTACTACCGCACGGCCGAGGACCGCATCGGGCTCCGCATCGACGTGACGGGCGCGCGCGGCCCCACGCTCATCGCGTCGCTCCCGCCCGTGGTCGTGCCGCGCGACAGCATGGAGGCCGCGGTGCGCGAGGCGCGCGCCCGGCTCATGGGCCTCGTCGCGGTGCGCTTCGACGAGCGCGCCGACGCGCTCCCGGGCCTCGACGCGCATCCCCCCACGTTCGAGGCGTACCGCGCCTTCGACCGCGGGCTCGCGCTCTACAACGACCAGGAGTATGCGGCCGCGGCGGCGGAGTTCCGGCTCGCCTGGGACGCCGACCCCACCTTCCCCGTCCCGCTGCTCTACGCGGCCATGGCGCACTGGAACCGCGGCGAGTACGAGTGGGTCGACACGCTCGTGCGCACGGCGGCGCAGCATCGCGACCTGCTGAGCGCGTACGACCAGCTGCAGCTCGAGTACATCGCGGCGCACCTCGCGAGCGACGGCGCGCGCGCGGTCGCCGCGGGGACGCGCGCGGTGGCCCTCGCGCCGGAGTCGCGCCTCGCCTACAACCTCGGCCGCGACCTCGTCGCCATGCACCGCGCCGCCGAGGGGCGGCGCGTGCTCGAGGCGATCGATCCCGACCGCGGCCTCATGCGCGGCTGGCAGTCGTACTGGACCCAGCTCACCCATGCCCAGCACCTCGACGGCGACCACCGCCGCGAACTCGCGTCGGCGCGGCGGATGCGCGAACGCTTCCCGGAGGCGCACGTCGCGTGGGCGCTGGAGGCCCGCGCGCTCGGCGCGCTCGGCGACCGGCGCGCGCTCGACTCGCTCCTCGTGCGCACCGCCTCCCTCCCCGCCGCCACCTACTGGTCGCACGCGGCGGCGATCGTCGCCGGCGCCGAGGAGCTCTGGGTGCATCACGACTCCTCGCTCGCGATCCCATACCTCGAGCAGGCGGTCGCGTGGACCCGCGAGGCGCTCCGCGCCGACAGCGGCCGCCGCGAGCACCGCTACTGGATGGGCTCCGCGCTCTACGACCTCGCGCAGTGGGAGGAGGCCGACCGCGTCTTCGCCGACCTCGCCCGCGACTACCCCGACCGCTTCATCTACCAGGGGATGGCGGCGCTCACGCGCGCGCGCCTCGGCGACCACGCGGGCGCGGTCGCGCGGCTCGGCCCGCCGCCGCCGTACGCGCGCGGCGAGCACACCATCTACCGGGCGCGGCTCGCGGTGATCGACGGCGACCTCGCCACGGCGCGCGCGCTCCGGCAGCAGGCGCTCGCCGAGGTGGTCTCCGGCTGGGGCTGGGTGCACGCCGTGGGGCTGCGCGAGCTCGGCACGCCCGACGGGACCCCGCTCGCAACGGCGGCCGCACCGCCATCCGCCCGCTGACCGCGGCCTAGGGCGCGCCCCACCCGAGCAGGATCACCTCGAAGTCATCGGCATCGATCGACCGGAACGCCGGATTGAGCACGTCGTTGTCCCATCGCGCGTCCATGGTGCCCGACACGTAGAGGTCGCTCCCGTTGTCCGCGACGATCAGGCCGTAGGTCTTCATCGCCTGCAGGATCCGCCGGACCGCAGGCGGGAAGCCACTGAGGTCCACGCTCGCGCGGAGCCGCAGCCGCGCGCCCATCGGTAGCGCGCCGGCGGTGCTGCCCGCGGTGTGCGAGGCCGGCCACACATGTCCGTTCGTCGCGCGCACGGTCACCCGGAACGCGTGCGTGATCGGCGCGGCGCGCTCGGCCTCGTCGAAGCGCACGAGGCCGGGGAAGATCGCCAGGCCGGCCGCATCGGCCGAGGTCCATCCCTCCGGCCGGCGCGCGTTCGTCGTGAGGTCGAAGACCGCCCCGGACCCGGCTTCCCACCGGCGCGCGGATGCGTTCCAGCGCGTCGCCCAGGTCTCGAAGAGCAGGTTCCGGTCGCGATCCACGAGGAGGAGATGCCGGTCGCCGCTCGTGCCGCCTCCCGCGACGCCGCCCTCGATCCAGCCGGCGCGACTCCGCGCCGCACGCGGGATCGGATAGCCCGCCGGCGCGCCCGGCGCACCGGCGTCGCTCTGGCTCCCGTACAGCGTGAAGGTGACCGGCGAGAGCGGTTCGGCGGCGCTCACCCCGATGTACGGGATGCCGTAGGGCGGCGGACCGAAGTCGGGGTGCATGCGACGGACGGCGCCGGGATTCGACGGCGTCCGGCCGGAGATGAAGTCGATGAACGCCGCCGAGTTCGGGTCGACCGGCGCGCCGCTCACGTCGACGTTCCACCAGTTGTCCGCCGGCAGGAAGGTGCGGCCGCCGAAGTCCTCGAGGAGGATCGCGCTGTCGGGGCCGAGGGGGTCCGGGCCCGCGGTGGTACCGCCGTCGCCACCGCACGCGGCGAGTGCCGCCGCACCGATGGCGAGGAGCGCGGTCGCACGGCGCGCGACCGTCATGGCGCGATCACCGGCTCCTGGGGCGCCGCATCCCGCGGCAGCGCGCCGACCAGGCGTGGGTCGTCGAAGACCTCGACCTGACGCCGGATGGCACGGAACCCGGAGCGGAGGTAGAACGGGAGTGCGTCGTGCGAATCCATGGTGCAGGTGTGCAGCCAGAGGCGCGTGATCGGTCGCGCCCACGCGAGCGCGACCGCGCGGTTCATCATCCAGCGTCCGGCCCCGTGTCCGACGAGCGCCGCGGACAGGCCGAAGAAGGCGATCTCGCACTCTCCGGCCACGCGGAAGTCCAGCTCGAGGATCCCCTCGTCCGCCCCGTCGACGGCGAGCGCATGCACCTGCACGTCCGGCGACGAGAGGATCGCGGCGAGCTCGTCGGCCGGCATCGTGAGGCGCGAGGCCCAGAGCCACCCTTCGCCGACATGGCGATAGAGCGCGCGATACCATTCGAGCGAGGGGGCCGCGACGTGCCGCAGCGTGAGCGCGCCGCCGGCGCGCTCCGGGCGCGGCGCCGCGCGTGCGCGCATCTCCAGGTGCGTCACCACCGCGGCGAGCTTCCCCGCGGGCAGGTCGTGGTAGCCGTCCGTGAGCAGCATGGACGGAGTCTAGTGCGCGGGCGCGCGCCGCGCCGCTACCCCGCGGCGGGTGCCGCCAGCACGAGTCGCTCGCGCGCGCTCACCACCACGCCGCCCGGCTTCTCGAGCGTGATCGCGAAGAGCGCGGGCCGCCCCACCCGCAGCCGCGCGGTGATCCGCACGAGCACCTCCCCCGTCTCCGTGACGTCGAAGACGCCGCCGTCCACCGGGTAGCGGGCATCGCGCTCGGCGTCGATGATCCAGAGCTGGTACTGCGCGAGCCGCGGATCGTTGGGCGCCAGGCCCACGAGGCGCAAGACGCCGCGCTGCGAGGCGCCGTGCCAGACCACTTCCCCCGAGGCCTCGGTGGCCGCCGGGTCGGCGGAGGGAGCCCACGCGAGGCGCATGGTCATCGGGTCGGACATCAGCGAGTCGAGCAGTGCGCCGGTCGCGTTCGCCGCGGCCAGTGCCTCGGCGGGCGCGGCCGCGCGCCGCGCGAGCGGGCTCGGGACCGTGAGCCACGCCACGGCCGCGGCCGCCGCGAGCAGCCAGCCCGTGCGCGCACGCCAGCGCGCCGCAC
>CAZPJF010000376.1:0-3703 GCA_964586095.1 uncultured Gemmatimonas sp.
GGCGTGAGGATGTAGGTGCGCTCCCATACCGCGCTCGTCTTGAGCTGCTGCAGGACGCGGCCGATCGGGATCCCGCGCGGATAGATGCCGCCGAGCCCCGAGCTCACGACGACCGTCCCCGCGCGGATCGCCGAGCGCGACGGCACGCCCCGCATCTCGAGCAGGAAGCCGTCCACGCCGGCGCCCTGGTGCGCAGAGACGATGCCGAACGCCGAGCCGTCCGGCGTGGTGGCGCTCACGCGGAACTCCGGGTGCGGCCAGGTGATCGCGACGCTCGTCCCCGCATCCACCTGCCGGACCATCCCGACGAGGCCATCGGCGGCCACCACCGCGCTCAGCCGCTGGACGCCGGCCCGTGCGCCGGCCGACAGCAGCAGCGTGTGCTCCTCGCCGAGGCCGCGCCCCACGAGGGCCTCGGCCGGGATGAACCCCCAGCGCAGCGCGCGCCCGAGCCCGAGCAGGCCGCGCAGCCGCGCGTTCTCGGCCGAGACCTCATCGAGCTGCTGCGAGCGCCGCACCACGCTGTCCGCGAGCGCCACGAGGCTGTCGTGCGCGCTGAACGAGCGCCGGGCCAGCGCCGCGCGCTGCTGCATGGTCGCGAGCGGCGACACCACCGAGTTCCGGATGGCGGCCGACGTGCGCGCCCGCGCGCCGTCGGGGAGGATCAGCAGGATGAGCGAGACCACGGCGCAGGCCGCGGCGATCGCCGTGTCCGCTCGCGTGTCCGTCCGGCCTCCGCGCGGCACGGGTCCCCTCGGCTCAGGTGGTCAGCACCGACCAGTACTTCTCCTCGTCGTCGAGGATGCGTCCGGTGCCGCGCACCACGCAGGTGAGCGGATCCTCGTCCACGTGGATCGGGAGGCCCGTCTCCTGCGTCAGGAGCACGTCGAGCCCGCGGATCAGCGCGCCGCCGCCCGTCATCACGATCCCGCGATCGACGATGTCGCTCGCCAGCTCCGGCGGCGTGATCTCGAGCGCACGCCGCACCGCGTTCACGATCTGCTGGATCGGCTCCTGCACCGCCTCGCGCACCTCGGCCGAGTGCACGCGCACCGTCTTCGGGATGCCCGAGACGAGGTCGCGGCCCTTCACCTCCATCTCGCGCTCCTCGCCGAGCGGCGCCGCCGAGCCGATCTGGATCTTGATGAGCTCCGCCGTCGGCTCGCCGATGAGCAGGTTGTAGCTCTTGCGCATGAACTGCACGATCGCCGCGTCGAGCTCGTCGCCGCCGGTGCGGATCGACGTGTCGCTCACGATGCCCGAGAGCGCGATCACCGCGATCTCCGTCGTGCCGCCGCCGATGTCGATCACCATGTTCCCCGTCGGCGTCTCCACCGGGAGGCCGACGCCGATCGCCGCCGCCATCGGCTCGGCGACCATGTAGACGTCCTTCGCGCCGGCGCCGAGCGCCGAGTCGCGCACCGCGCGCTTCTCCACCTCGGTGATCCCCGACGGCACGCACACGATCACGCGCGGCTTCATCGGGAAGATCCCCTTGCGCATCACCAGGTCGAGGAACTTGCGCAGCATCTTCTCGGTCACGTCGAAGTCGGCGATCACGCCGTCCTTCATCGGCCGCACCGCGATCACGCCGTCGGGCGTGCGGCCGAGCATCCGCTTCGCCTCGAGCCCGACGCCCTTGATCACCTTCGTCTCGCGATCGATCGCGACCACCGAGGGCTCGTTCAGGACGATGCCCTCGCCCTTCACGTAGATGAGGGTGTTGGCCGTGCCGAGGTCCACCGCGATCGCGTTCGCGGGGAGGAAGGAGCCTGACTTGAAGAACGGCCAACGCATCGGATCGGATTCTCGCTCGTCTGGACCCGATAGACGGCTGAAGGCGCGGGGGCGCAACGGGGGACGAGCGGAAGTTACTCGGCCGTCGGCACGCGGGACAAGCTGTTGTCAGTCCTTGCGTTCGCGCGCCACGACGCCGCTGTCCGGGACGAACGAGAACGGGAGCTGCAGCAACTGCGCCACGGGCCGTCCCTCGCGCGTCGCCGGCATGAACTGCTGCGCCACGACCGCGCGCCGGACGGCCTCCCCGAGCCGGTGGTGCGTCGTGGTGATCACGCCGAAGGTGTCCCCCCGGACCCGCCCCGAGGCCAGGACCACGAACTCCACCTCGACCTCGCCCGCCGCGCCGGCGGCGTAGAGCGAGTCGGGATACAGCGGCCGGAGCGGCGAGTCGGGCATCGGGCGGGCTTCGGTGTCCACGTCCCCGGCGACGAAGGCCTCACCGCGCTCGAGCAGCCCGGCGATGACCGCCGCCGGGGTGGGGGCCCCACGCTTCCGCCGCGGCGGGCCGGGATCGCTCCGGCGGGTCCAGAGGAGGATCGTGCCCCCGGTCCCGCTCATCCCGCGCCCCGCCGCGAACTCGATCGGCACCGTCGCCGTCCCCGCGTAGATCTCGATGCCCGCGAAGAACCGCGGGTCGAACATGTCGAGGTCCACCTCGCCCGCGGACATCGGGGTGCCGTCCAGCCAGACCTGCGGCGCCTGCTGCGCCCCGCGGAGCCGGAAGGTCGACTCCCCCGAGCGCCGCTTGCCGATCTGCAGGCTCGGGATCGTGCGCAGCAGGTCGGACATGCGGGCCACGTTGCGCCGCTCGATGTCCTCCGCCGTGAAGTACCGCCCCATCCCCTGCTCCGCGCGCTGGTAGAAGCCCGCGAGCGGGCCGGTCAGGTCCCGGCGCCCGTGCACGACCACCGCATCGAGCGCCTGCGCCAGCCGCCGGAGCGGCACCGCGAGCTCGGCCGCCTCGCCCGGACGGACGAGCAGCGTCTCGGGCGCGAACCCGATGCGGCGCACCGCGAGCCGCGTCGGCGCGCTCGGCAGGCCCGCGAGCCGGAACCGTCCCGCCTCGTCGGTCTCCACGGAGGCCTCGGCCGCCACCGCGCCGACCCGCACCCCCGCCAGCGGGCGGCCCACGTCATCCCGCACCACCCCGCGCACCACGCCCGCCCCGCGCGCCTGCGCGACGAGGACCGACGGCAGGAGACCCGCCGCGAGCACCCCCAGCCACCACCGCATACGCAGAACCTACCTCGCCGCCCCCCCCTCCGCATCACCTTCGGGGCCGACCGCACCCCCCGCGGGACGCTCCGCCCGACCCGTCACGGATCCGGGCCCTTCACCCCCGCGGGCGCCCCCCCGCCCCCCCGCCGCCGCGCCGCCCCCCCGGCCGGCCCCCCCGGCGGCCGCGCCGGCCGGCCCCCCCGCGGGCCCCCCCCCCGCCACCACTCCGCCTCTCGTCCCGCCGGTACGGCCTCCCCTCCGTCCGCGCCGTCCTCCATCCGCGCTCCCCGCCCTCCCTGCTCACCGCCCGCCCTGCTTCCCTGGGCCCGCCGCGGCCGCCGTGGCCACCGCGCCCGCGAACGCACGCGGGGAGCCGAGCATCCGCCCGGCCCCCCGCATGGTACCTGCTGCCTTCTGCCCGCTGCCTACCGCCACCTCACTTGATGAACTGCTCCGGCGCATGGTACTCCATCCCGAACGCCTCCGCGACGCCCTGGTAGGTCACCTTGCCCTCGACCACGTTGAGCCCCTTCACGAGCGCCGGGTCCTCGCGCAGCGCCTGCTTCCACCCCTTGTTGGCGAGCTTGAACGCGTACGGGAAGGTCGCGTTCGTGAGCGCGAGCGTCGACGTGCGCGGCACGCCGCCCGGCATGTTCGCGACGCCGTAGTGGATGATCCCGTCCAC
>CAZPJF010000377.1:0-3702 GCA_964586095.1 uncultured Gemmatimonas sp.
ATCGGCCGCCGATGCCCTGCAGCCCGCCTGGAGTGGCGCGCGGCTCTACCTCGCGGGCCAGAGCAACGCCCTCAACGCCTACCGGGCGGTCGCCATCGCTCCGGGCGCGGTCGCGCGCGACGTCCTGCGCGACCTCTGCGAGGTCGGCTGATGCCGCAGCCCGCGCTCCCCTACCGGCTCGACCTGTGGACGGCGCCGGCGCCCGCGGGCGGCGTCCGCGCGGCCTTCCTGGTCGCGGAGGCAGGCCGGGTCGCACGCGCGGTGCGCCGCACGCGCGCGCTGGACGCCGGCCAGTCGGAGCTCACCTTCGAGATCGCAGGCGAGTTCGACCGGCTCGACCTGCTGACGCCGATGCAGAGCATCGTGCGCCTCACCCGGTTCGAGGCGACCGGCCCGGACGCTTACGTCGCGCGCGTGGAGGAGTACCGCGTCCAGTCCCGCACGCGCACGGTCCGTGGCGGCGTCGGGCCCTACCAGATTCGCTGCACGCCGCTGGAGGACGTGCTGCTCGACCTCGACTGCTACCGGACGATCGGCAGCGGGGGGCTCGCGTCGTGGCGCTACGGCGCCGTCGACCGCACGCCCGAGGAGATCCTGGACGACCTCGTGGCGCGGGCGAGCGCGCTGGGCTACGGCTGGTTCGAGACGGGCACCGTGACGCCCACGACGCCGGACTCAATCTATGTCGCGCGGCCGACGTTTCGGACGATCGTCGATGCGCTCCTCGCGGCCCTCGCGGCGAAGGGCGTCACGGTCGAGTTCCAGCTCGTGCTCGCCTCCGATCTCTCCGCGTATCGCTTCGAGCTGGTCACCGCGGTGGCCGGCAGCCTCGCCCCGCTCGTCGCGCGCACCGACGCCAACGTGCGCGCGCTGGAGTTCCAGGAGGACGCGCTCGAGCTCGCGACCACCGTGATCCCCTTCGGCGCGGAGGCGATCGACCTTCGCGACCTCCAGCTGCGCGTGAGCGCCGTCGACGGCGGGACCGGGTGGCTCGATCTCGAGCCGCTCGACGGCAGCGACGCCCTTCTGATCGCGCTCGACGACCAGTTCAACGGGCGTCGCCTCTTCCGCGAGCTCACCGGGCGGTCGTTCGCGATCACGGACACCCAGGCGGATCCGCCGCGGGTGCGCGTGGCCACGGCGGACCTCGCCACCGGGCTCGCGGCCGGCGAGACCGTGTCGTTCCGCGAGGCGGATGACGAGTCGGGGACCCGGCGCTTCGGCGTGGACGAGCACTATCCCGTCGAGGTGGTCTCGACCGCGACATCGCCCAACCGTATCCGCACCCGACGGCTGCTCGCGGTGGGCGGCACCAACTGGCTGGGCGTGGCGAACCAGCTCCGCGACTGGACGGCCGAGCGCTCGCGCTTCGTGTTCGAGTGGCCGGCCGGCACGCTCGACCTGCAGGCGAGCACGTACACGTTCCCGGATCCGGGCGCGCTCCCGCCGATCTTCGCCGACGACTGGTTCCTGTTCACCGAGACGTCGCCGTCGGTCGCGCTCGTGAGCACGCCGCTGCGGGTCACGAACATCGCGCTCGTGGGGAGCGACGTGGTCGTGACGTTCGCGCAGCGCTACCCGGGGACCCAGACGACCCTGGATGGCGTGATCACCGCGGTCGCGCGGCACTACCGGCCCGTCAGCACGCCGATGCGCATCCTCGCCACGGCCGTCACGGACAACGAGCTCACGGTCGATGCGCTCACCGGCGCCGGCCTGGACCCCTTCGTCAACACCGACGTGCTCGAGCTCTGGCAGCGCTGCCAGGGTGAGCGGCTGGTGGAGCTCACGGATCCCGGTGCGGCCGGCCGCCGCGTGGCGTTCGCGGAGGTGCCGGAGGCGCATGGCGCGACGAACCTGCTCCCGAACGGGGACTTCTCTGCATGGGCGGGCGGGTCGGGCGATCCGCCTGACGGCTTCAGCGTCGTCGACGTCGTGGGGACGGTCACGCGTACGCGGGTCACGGCGCCGGAGCTCACCCGCTTCGGCGGCCACAGCTGGCGCGTCGCGTTCGCGGCGGGGGCGTCGGCGGAGATCCTGTCCCCCGCGGTGCCGATCAACCCGGTCGCCGGCGCGGACCAGGTCGCCGGCGCGGTGGCGCTGCTCTTCGAGCGGTTCACGGGGGACCAGAGCCTGCAGGTCCGGCTCTACCGCGTCGGCGTCGACGGCGGGCGGCAGGCCCTGGGGGATCCGCTCACCATCTACCCGCCGGACACCACGCTCTCCGTCGACGCGAGCCTCAAGCCGGGGCTCCAGCAGTGGTACGACGCCGCGATCACGAACGTCTCACTCCTCGGCGTGCAGGCCGATCGGATTCAGGTCGGCGTCCGCCGGCCAGCCGGCGGCGGGAATCCGGCGTGCAGCGTCGTGCTCGACGCGTTCCTGCTGCTTCAGCGGCCGGGCCTGCCGCAGGCGCCCGAAGGCGGGGTGGCCTGGTTCTTCGGCTCCGATGCGACCCGCCTCCTGACGGCGGGCAACCGTGCACTCCTCACGCGGCGGACCGCGGAGGTGCGACTCGAGGCGCGGGTGCTCGACGTGTTCCGTCTCTCGCCCACCGCGTATGCGCCGTGGGCGCTCGTCGTCGGCCGGTCAGTCACGCTCGAGGTCCCAGCACTCAGCCTGACGCGCGCGACGCGCCTGGTCCGCCTCGCGGAGGATCTCGACGACGCCGGCGCGGCGGAGGTGAGTCTCGAGACGCGCCCGCCCGACGTCACCCGACTCCTCGCGGCCGCGCTGGCGCCGACGCCCGCCGCGCCCCTCATCACGTCCACTGCGCTCGTGGAGACCACGCCATGACCCCGGGGTCCCTGCTTCCGTCGCTCGCCCAAGCCGCCGTGATCGTGCCCCTCGACGTCGGGACGCTGGTCTACGCCTCGGTGGCGGCCTTCCTGGCCACGTTGGTCGGCGTCGTCGGCTGGTTCCTCAGCCGCATCGTCCGACAGCAGGACCAGCGCAACGCCGCCGTCACCACGCAGCTCGAGGCGGTGAGCGACGACGTCGGCGAGCTCAAGCTCGGGCTGGTGCAGTTGCGGCAGGAGGTCGTTGGGCTCGACGGGCGCAACGGGTTGAAGGGGGACGTCCGCGAGCTGAAGCGCGAGCAGCTCGCGATGCAGCGCGGGATGCGCCGCACGACGAGCGTCGTCCTGCAGCTCGCGCGCGAACGCGGCATCACGCCGGATCCCTACCCGGAGACCGAGGAGGCTGATGATGACGCCGCGTGAGCGACCGTCGCGACAGGGCGGGTGGTTCCACGAGAAGGACGGGGACTTCAACCCGGGCTGGGTGGTGGTCGTGCTGGCCTGCACCGTGGGCATCCTCGGCGTGGCCATCATCTTCGGGCGGTTGCTGTTCGCGGCGGGCGTCGTCGACTCGGTCCTCGTGGGGATGGCCTTCGCCTTCCTCTGCTTCGTCATCGTCGCGCTCCTCACCGGCGTCTACAGCCTGGGCCGCGCGAAGCTGCTCAACGAGTCGGAGGTCCTGCAGCGCCTGTCGGAGACGTTCGACGTCGACGAGCGCGATGAGGAGCAGCGTGCGCGCGGCGACTGATGCGCGGACGTCGCCGAACCACACGGCGCGCGCACCGGGTGTCGCGGTGGAGGCGCTCGGCGTGCACTGGACCGGCGGGTCGTTCTCCGCGACGCTCGACTGGATCGCGCGGCGGGAGTACCGCGGCCGGCGGATCTACGCGTCCTACCACGCGGT
>CAZPJF010000378.1:0-3696 GCA_964586095.1 uncultured Gemmatimonas sp.
GCCTATCGTGCAATGTGCGCGTCTCCATGATCGTGCGGCCCGGCGCCTCGACGATGTACATGAACATCTCTGAGCTGGCCGAGGCCAATGGTCCGAGCTGGGCGTCGGCGCCGGCCGGGAACTGTCCCCGCACCGACTGCAGGCGTTCGTTCACGAGCGTGCGGGCGCGCTGCAGGTCCACCCCGTCGGCGAAGACGATCGTGATCGACGCGAAGGCGTACTTGCTCACCGAGCGCACCTGCTCGACGTTCGGGATGCCGTTCATCGCGACCTCAATTGGGAAGGTCACGAGCCGTTCGACCTCCACCGGGGATAGGCCGGGGGCCTCGACGAGCACCGAGACCTGCGCGTCGGTGAGGTCGGGGAAGGCGTCCATCCGCACCGTGGCCGCTGCCCACAGGCCGGTCCCAACGAGGGCGATCAGCAAAGCCGCGACGATCCCGCGATTCCGGATCCCCCACGCGATGAGGGCGTCGATGACCGTCGGTCCGTGCTCTGTCGCCGGAGCGCTCTCCGGTCCTTCCGGGTCGGGGGTCATCTCAGTGCTCCCCGAGCGCGGCCTTGCCGAGCTCCGACTTGAGAACGAAGGCGCCGCGCGTCACGATCCGCTCCCCTTCGCGAAGTCCGGCCCGCACCAGCACCGCATCCACGGAGGGATTCAGCGAGCCCGGTCGTGCGAGTCCCTCGATGTTGACGACTCGCCGCTGGTAGGTCCGCTCGGCGGTCTCGACGAATACGATGGTCTCGGTGCCATCGAAGATCACCGCGCTGGACGGGATGCGGAGGGCGCCCGCCGTCGCGTCGCTGCCCCGCGGCGTGACGCCGATCCGCACTGAGGCGTACATCCCCGGCCGCAGGTCGCGCGCGGGGTTCGGGACATGGAGCACAGCGCGGACCGTCCGGGTCTCGGGGTCCAGGACGTCGCGGATGCGCTCGATCGTCCCGCGGAAGCGGCGATCGGGGAAGGCGGCGACGGTCACGCTCGCCACCTGTCCGACGCGCACGGTCGGCAGCGCGATCTCCGGGATCTCGGCGACCACGTCCAGCTCGGTCAGGTCAGCGATGGTGACCACGGCGGCGCCGGCCTCGAGCGCCGCGCCCGCGACCGCCTGCGAGGCGATCACGCTGCCGGTGAGCGGAGCGCGGAGCGGCTGGAGCGGCTGCGGAGGATCCCCACGGCGGAGCGCCGCGAGGTCGTCCTCGCTCGCGCCGAGGACCCGTAGCCGTTGTGCGGCGGCGACCGCCAGTTGCGCGGCCGCGAGCGAGTCCGCGCTCGAACGGAGCAGTTCGGCCCGGCGCAGCGACTGCACGAGATCCGCCTGCGCCACCTGGAAGCTCGGGCTGAACATCTCCGCGACCGGCGCGCCCGCCTCGACGACATCTCCTTCGACGGCGAAGAGCCGTTCGAGACGGCCCGCCGAGCGAGCCGAGACCACGCCGACGCGGCGCGGGTCCACTTCGACGTGCCCGGGGACCTCGAGCGCGTCTTCCAGCGACGCGGGCGTCGAGCGCACGAGTGTGACCGGCGCCACCTCGATGCCGGCGCGCGTACGCGCCTCCGCGGTGAGCGTGACCTCGGTGTGGACCTCCTCCTCCTCGGCGTGCTCGTCGGTGGCGGGGGCGTCACCGCCGCCGCACGCGGCGACGAACAGGAGGAGCAGCACGGTCGCTCTGAGTGGGTGCCTCATGGACGGACTCCGGATTCGAATGGGGTGATGCCGAAGAGGGCAGCGCGGAGGCCAGCGGCCTCGCGGAGGGCGTCGGAGCGTTCGAGCTCCACGCGGAGGAGTGAGCGCTCGAAGTCGAGCAATTCGAGCAACGAGAGCGATCCGGCGCGGAACTCCGCGAGCGCGGCCTCCCGTTCGGATCCCGCCGCGACGAGCACGACCGCGTCGATCGCCTCGAGTCGTTCGACGGTCACCGTCAGGCGTTCGCGCAGGCCTTCCAGTCCCGGCCGGGAGCGTACCATCGCGGCCGAGACTCCGGCCTCGGCGGCGATGACATCCGCGTCCTCGGCCTGAGAGGCGAGATCGTTGGCGCGGCGCGCCGTGAACGGCAGGGTGCTGGAAATCCCGACGAGGAGACCCGCTGTCAGTCCGCCGTTGGCTGCGCCAATTCGCTGGAGTCCGATCGCGCCGCTCGCGTCCGGTCGCCGCGATGCGATCCCCAGGGCCCGACGCGCCTCGGCGCGCGCGCGCACCGCCGCTGCGTCGCGCACTGGATCCGAGAGCGCGGCGAGCGAGTCGGTCGAGGGGAGTGTCGCGAGCGTCGAGCGCCACGCGCTCGCCGGTGTCGTCGCTGTCGCCGCCTCGGCCAGCCATCGGTCGAGTGAGTCCGCGTGCAGCGACGCGCCCGCAGTGGCGCGCAGCTGAAGGCGAACGCTCGCGAGGTTCGCGAGCTCGTCACGTATCGAGAATCCCACCGCCAGTCGTTCGGTGCGGACTCGGAGGACGTCCGCATAGCGCCCGGTCCCCGCCGCCAGGCGTGAGGCGAGCGCCTCCTCCGCGTCGGCGAGGAGCTGCTCGCTTTGCCGGAGCCGCGTCAGGGCACGTTGGGCCGCCACACCGTTCGTGACCAGGTCCGTCACACGAACCTCGATCACCTCTTCGGCGACACGGCGTTCGCGGACCTCGATCGCGAGCTCGCGACTCGCGGCGGTGCGGGCTGCGAGCAATCGGGACCCGAGGAAGAGGCCGCGACCGACCTCGATCGAGGCGTTACCGCGCAACACGTCACCTCGCGGACCGTCGGAGAGCCCCAACGCCGCGGAGAGCGGTGGTGCCGAGCCGGCGCTCGCCACAAGGCGCTCGACCGCGAGTTCGCGGGCCCGCGCCGCCCGGAGGGTCGGGTCGGCCTCGCGGGCGAGGGCGGCGATCCGGGCGATCGTACGCCCGACGGCACCGGAGTCCGCCTGGGCAGAGAGCTGGCCCGGCGCAACGACGGATGCGCTGAGGAAAACGTAGAGGAGCGGCGTGAACGCGAATCGTGCCGCTCCGGGATGCGGGGACATCGTCGGCCTCTGCACTCGGCAGGTTGAGGGCGTCCGACACGCGCGCGGGAGTGCCAGGCACGTGACGAACGCTGGTGGTGAGGTCGGTCGCGGAGCATTGGTGCTCCGCCGCTCCCCGTCACACGTCAGTGGACGCGCGGGAGCTCCGTCGCGTGGCGACGGTTAGGCGGCGATCCGGGCGGGGGGCCGGAAGGGCGGGGCGCGGTCGGCCGATGCCGGCGCCCCGGACTCACCGCTCGCGATTTCGAGGCGCAGCGACGGCACACCGTCGCGCGCGTCCCGCGACGCGGGGGAGCCGACGTGCGCGTGCACGCAGTGGCAGAGATGGATCAGATGGCCGTCCGCGTTCCGCGGACTCTCCCCGCCGCCATCCGCATCCGTCGCGCGCATCGTGACGGTGGAGGCATCGCGGTCGCACACGTCCTCGGCCATCGTCTCGGCAATCGAGACAATGAGCGAGAGCGCGAAGAGCGGCGCGAGGAACAGGCGGAAACGTCTCATCTAACCATGTAGTCTCGTTGTGACGACCACGTGAGTCAAGGCGGGCTAACGTGTGCTTCTGCTGTGGACGCTCCAATAAGAAGGGTTTGGCGGGGCGTCCGCAACCAGCCTAGGCCATCACGGACGCCCCGCCAAACCCAATCCGCACCGCGGCCATCGGCAGCAAGCGTCGTTAGGTGGTGGCG
>CAZPJF010000379.1:0-3693 GCA_964586095.1 uncultured Gemmatimonas sp.
ACCGCGCGACGGGCATCGCGGCGTGCATCGCGGCGGTCATCGCGACGGGCTGCCTGGCACGGGGAGGCGTGACGCTCGGCAGTCCCCAGGACTCGCGCGACCGCTCCTCCCCGAGGAGCCCGAGAAGCTGCGCCGGCTCCCGGGGATCGGTGCGTACACCGCCGGCGCGGTGGCGACCTTCGCCTTCGAGCGGCGGGCCCCGCTCGTCGACACGAACGTCGCGCGGGTGCTCACCCGCGTCTTCGCGCCGCGGCTGCATCCCAAGCGGGCGCGCGACCAGAAGGCGATCTGGGCGATCGCCGAGGCGACCCTCCCGCGCACGGGCAAGGCGAGCTGGACGCACAACCAGGCGCTCATGGAGCTGGGCGCGCTGGTCTGCACCGCACGGGTGAAGCGCTGCGGCGCGTGCCCGGTGCGGGGGGTGTGCCGCAGCAGCGTGCGCGCACCTGCCGACGGAGGCTGAGCGGCGGACTCGCCGCTCAGCCCACCCGACGGATCTCCGCGCCGTAGCGCCGTTCGGCGCGGGCGAAGAGGAACGCGCCGAACCGCGAGCACCAGAGGCGGCTCGCGAGGCGCTGCGCGAGCGTGATCCGCACGGGACGCGCGGTCCAGAGCGCGAGGGAGACCCCGGCGAGGATCGCGATCGAGAGGATCATCAGGATCGCGACGACCGGGATGGTCCGCGATCCGCTGCCGTCCACGGTCGCGTAGCGCGGGAGGATCGGGATCTGTCCGCCGGCGACCATCGCGCCGAAGATCGCGATGATCTTGCGCCGCTGGATCCGGCGCTTCTCGATCGGGTCGGCGAGCAGGAGGTCGCGCGCGCGCGCCGAGTCCTCGCGCATCGCCTCGATCGCCGCCCGCACGTCATCGACGGTGAAGCCCTGCCGCACCACGAACCGCACGCGGTCGAGGGTCTGGCCGAGGATGGTGAGCACCATGGTCGCGACGAGCACCGTGAGCACGCTGCCGAGGAGCGTCGACGCCTTCCCCGAGAACTGCATGAAGGTGAGGTAGACGACGCCGAGCATGAGGATCGTCTGCAGCGACTGGGCGGTCTGCTGCTGGAACAGGCGCAGGAGCGGGGCCACCTCGGCCGACCGGAGCTGGAGCGCGCCGATCGCCTCGGCCATGGCCTCGCCTGTGGGGAACCGCTCGCCGGGTTCCTTGCGGAGCGCCTGGGCGATCACGTCGGAGAGGCCGGGCGGGAAGCCCGCGCGGATGCCCGCGACCGCGGGGGCCGGCGCGGTGAGGTGCTGCGTCATGATCCGGTGGGCGCTCTCGCCCTCGAACGGCGGCCGCCCCGTCGCGGCGAAGAAGCCGACGCAACCGAGCGAATAGAGGTCGCTCCGCCCGTCCACGGCCTCCGCGGCCGCCTGCTCCGGGCTCATGTACTGCGGGGTGCCGATCGAGTGGCCGACCTCGGTGAGCCCGCTCGCGCGCGCCTGCCGCGCGATGCCGAAGTCGAGGATCATCGGCCGCCCGGTGCCGCGCTCGATGAGCAGGTTGTCGGGCTTCACGTCGCGGTGCACCACGCCCTTCCCGTGGGCGTAGCCGAGCGCCCAGGCGACGTCCTGCAGGATCCGCGCGCAGTCCGCGGCATCGTAGGGCCCCGCGCGTGCCACGCGCTCGGTGAGCGTCTCCCCGTCCACGAACTGCATCACGATGGCGAGGAGGTCTCCCTGCTCCTCGACCGCGTGGACATGGACGATGTTGGGGTGCGAGAGCGACGCGGCGAGGCGTGCCTCGCGGACGAACCGCTCCCGCAGCACGGGCTGCACCGCGAGCTCGGGCGGGAGGACCTTGATGGCCACCTCGCGGTCGAGGGCGAGGTCCTGGGCGAGGAAGACGGCGCCCATCCCGCCGCGGCCGAGCTCGCGCCCGATCGCGTAGCGGCCGGCGACGGCCTGTTCGAGCAGCGTGCGGATCGGGTCGGGCACGGAAGGGGGGCAGGGGGAGGGTGGACGACGAAAGGTGCCGCCATGGGGTCCCCGAACGGAAGAAGGCGAGGCCGACCGGCCTCGCCCCCTTCATCCGTCACCCTCCACCCTTCATCCCGGCTTCACTTCTTGATCTTGTGCGAGAGGTCGACCCGGGCCTGGTACGGGCGCTCGCCCTGCCCGGTGTAGATCTGCCGCGGCCGCGCGATCTTCTGCTCCTTGTCGAGCAGCAGCTCCTCCCACTGCGACAACCAGCCCGCGGTGCGCGCGATCGCGAACAGCACGGTGAAGTAGTCGGTGGGGAAGTGCATCGCGCGGTAGATCAGCCCGGTGTAGAAGTCGACGTTCGGGTAGAGCTTGCGCGAGATGAAGTACTCGTCGCTGAGCGCGATGCGCTCGAGCTCGAGCGCGATCTCCATGTCCTTGGTGAGGCCCGCCACGCGCAGGACGTCGTCGCAGAGCGACTTCACGATCCGGGCGCGCGGGTCGTAGCTCTTGTACACGCGGTGCCCGAAGCCCATCAGGCGCGCCGCCCCCTTGCCGCTCTTCACCGACTCGATGAACGCCGGGATGTTCTTGACGTCGCCGATCTCCTCGAGCATCCGGAGCACGGCCTCGTTGGCCCCGCCGTGCAGCGGCCCGTAGAGCGCCGCCACGCCGGCCGCGATCGCCGAGTACGGGTCGACGTGCGAGGAGCCCACCGCGCGCACGGCGTTGGTCGAGCAGTTCTGCTCGTGGTCGGCGTGCAGGATGAACAGGATGTCGATCGCCCGCGCGTAGACGGGGTTGGCCTCGTACTTCGGCTCCGACATCCGCGCGATCATCGAGAGGAAGTTCTCGGCGTACGAGAGCGAGTTGTCGGGATAGACGTACGGCAGCCCCTTCACGTGCCGGTACGCGAACGCCGCGAGCGTCGGCATCTTGGCCAGCAGCCGGATGAAGGCGATGTCGCGTTCCGTCGGGTCGAAGATATCCTTCGACGTCGGATAGAAGCTCGAGAGCGCCGCGACGCCCGCGGTGAGCATCGCCATCGGATGCGCGTCGTAGCGGAAGCCCTCCATGAACCGCTTGATGTTCTCGTGCACGTACGTGTGGTACGTGATGTGCTTCTGCCACTCGTCGTACTCGGCCTGCGTCGGCAGCTCGCCCTTGCGCAGCAGCCAGGCCACCTCGAGGAAGTTCGACTTCTCGGCGAGCTGCTCGATCGGGTACCCGCGGTAGCGCAGGATCCCCCGGTCGCCGTCGATGAACGTGATCGCCGAGCGGCACGACGCCGTGTTCATGAACGCCGGGTCGTAGCCCATGATGCCGAAGTCGTCGGCGTTGACCTTGATCTGCTTCAGGTCGGCGGTGCGGATCGTCTCGTCGGTGATCGGGACGATGTACGTCTTCCCGGTCCGCGAGTCCTTGATCTCGAGGTGGTCGCCCGTGGCGGGCGCCTTGGCGTCAGGCTTGCCGGACATCGATTGATCCAGTCATTGGGGGGTGGGTCGCGGCCGTGGCAGGGCGCCGGCCGGGCGGGGCGCCGGCCACGCCGGCGTGCCGGGAAAGATACTCACGGAGGTGGCGGCGAGTGCACCGTCCGGACCGCGTCCGCTATCCTTCCCAAGGGTGGACTCCCCGCTCTTCCTCCTCCTGGTCGCGCTCGCCGCCGCCATCGGGGCGACGATGAACGCCGTCGCCGGCGGGGGCACGCTCGTCACCTTCCCCGCCCTCGTCGCCCTCGGCGTGCCGCCCATCACCGCCAACGCGA
>CAZPJF010000380.1:0-3691 GCA_964586095.1 uncultured Gemmatimonas sp.
GGCGGCTCGGTGCTCTGCAGCGCGCCCCCCAGCCGCGCGCGGCGCTCGCCGGCGAGCGCCCCAGCGGGGTAGGTGGCGAGCCGCATCCAGCGCTCGGCCACGCGCGCGCTGTCGAGGTCGAACCGCCCGACGAAGAACGGGTGGTCCAGGAGGTCGTGCACGTCGCGCGCCACGTACCGCTGCGCCGAGTCGCCGGGGGCCATGCCCGTGGCCACGCGCCAGCCGGGCTCCGTGTGCACCGTCACCGCGGCCGGGACCTCGGGACGTCCCTCGATCATCAGGAAGACCGTGGTGCCGTTGAAGAAGCCGAAATCCTCGCGGGTCCACGCGCGCGCGTTGTCGAGCGTGTCGGCCTTCACGCGGTACTCGAGCTCGACGTCGCCGCGGCCGCTGGGCATCACGCGCCAGGTGTCGGGGTCGAGCTTGTCCCAGGAGAGCGCGCGGCCGCCTTGGCGCGCCGTGAAGCCGGACACCTGCCGCGCGAAGTTCGCGATCTCGTACGCGCCGGGCGTCCAGGCGGGCAGCGAGAGCAGCACCGGCTCGCGCCCCTCGACGCGGAAGCGGACGCGCACGCGCAGCGACTGCAGGAAGGCCTCCTCCGCCCCGAGGTGCACCTCGAACCGGAGGTCGGCGACCGGGGCGGATCGCGGGGCCTGCGCCGCGAGGCCGGTGCCCGGACCGAGTGCGGAGGCGAGTGCGAGGAGGGAGGCGGCGAGGCGCATCGGCGTGAAGCCTCGGCGGTCGTGCCGCCGGCCGCAAGGCATTGCGTGCCCTGCCCGCGGGGTGAATCGTCATTGCCGTTGAGCCCCTTCCCACGACGCCGAGACCCCATGACCGCCCCCGCCAGCCGGACCCGTGCGCAGGAGAGCAAGCGCCTGCACGTCGTGATGCGCGACGGCTCCCTCCTCGAGGGATCGATCCACATCGCGGAGGACATGTCGCTCGTCACCTTCCTCGGCAGCCGCAAGGGCGGCTGGATGAACATGACCGAGGCCGGCCGACCGAAGTTGCAGGAGCCGCGCGGCCACCTGCTGGTGCAGACCGACCTCGTGGTCCTGGTCAGCGCCCCCGATGGCAACCTCCAGGCGGTCAGCTCCTCCGGCGCAGGACAGGGGGAGCGCGAGGTCGAGATGCACCTCATCGGCGGGAAGCGCATCCGCGGCGTGATGTTCATGGCGCCCATGCAGCGCATGAGCGACTACCTCCACCAGAGCGGGCGGTTCGCCGGCATCACGCGGGCGGTGCTGCTCCCCGACCACACCGAGCTGGGCGAGATCGCGGTGAACACCTCGGCGATCGCGACGGTCCACGAGGCGAAGGCCGACCACTGACCGACGCCGGGCACCTGCGGCGACCGCAGCCGCCGCGCGCGCCCTGCCCTCCCGCGCCCGCTCCATGACCCTGCCGTTCGACCCGCGCCGCGAGTCGACCTCCGCGCCGGAGGAGGCCGAGCTCCTCGCCGCGACCGCCGAGGCGATCGTCGAGGCCACGGCGCCCCTCACCGGGCAGGAGTTCCTCGACGAGCTCGTCGAGCAGCTCGGACGGGCGCTCGGCGTCCGGCACCTCTTCGTCGGCGAACTGCTGGGACGCTCGAGCCGCGTGCGCACCCTCGCCCTCGCGACCGACGGCCGGCGCGCGACCGGCTTCGACTACGACCTCCACGGCACGCCCTGCGCGCAGGTGGTCGACAACCGGCCCTGCTTCATCGAGGCGAACGCGGCCGGCCGGTATCCCGACGACCTGCTGCTGGCCGAGATGGGCATCGAGAGCTACTTCGGGTGCCCGCTCGTCGACGAGACGCGCACGCCGATCGGGCTGGTCGCCGCGCTGCACGTGCTCCCGATGCCGTCCAACCGCGCCGCGCGGACGCTCCTCCGCCTCTTCGCGGGCCGCATCGGGGCGGAGGTGATGCGCCTGCGGCACGACCGCGAGCGCGCCGTCCGCCTGCGCTACGAGGCCGTCGGTGCCCTCGCGTCGGGGATCGCCCACGACTTCAACAACGTGCTGGTCGCGGTGCTCGGCAACGCGCAGCTCGCGCGCGACCTCGTGTCGGGCGAGGCGACCGAGCTCGTCGACGACATCCTGGCCGCGGGCCGCCACGGGCAGGCGCTCGTGGCCGAGATCCGCGACTACGCGGGCATCGGCGACGGTCGGCGCGACGAGGACGTCGACCTCGTCGCGCTCCTCGACGAGGTCGCGCGCGCCGTGGCGCCCAAGGACGAGCGGCGCGGGCGATTGATCGTGGAGTCCGAGGCGGACACGCCGCGGGTCCACGGGTCCCGCCTGGAACTCGCGCGCGCGTACGGCAACCTCGTCCGCAACGCGCTCCAGGCGACCGAGCGGGCCACCGGCACGGTCTGGCTCCACGCCCGCGAGGCGACCGTCTCGGACCTCGGGCACCTCGACGCGCAGGTCCGCCGGCGCTACGCCGTGCTCGAGGTGACCGACGACGGCGATGGCATCCCCCCCGAGGTGCGCCCGCGGCTCTTCGAGCCCTTCTTCACCACGCGGAAGGGGCAGGGCGGGACCGGGCTCGGGCTCGCCATCGTGCAGCGGGCAGTGGCCGCGCACGGTGGCCACCTGGCGCTGCGCAGCACGCCCGGCGTCGGGACCACCTTCCTGATGTTCCTGCCGGCCTAGGCGCGGGACGCCCTACCGCGCGCCGAGCACGCGGCGGAGCAGGTCGGGACGGTCCGTGAAGAGCCCGTCCACGCCCATCTCGAGGAGCGCACGCATGCGCGGCTCCTCGTTCACCGTGTACACGTGGACGAGCAGGCCCTTGGCGTGCGCGGCGTCCACGAGCCGCTGGTCGGTGATCCGCGACGACGGGCCGATTCCGCGTGCGTACGCGGCCACGCGGGCGAGCGCGGCGTCGAGCTGCGCCGACGGGATCGAGTCCCACACGAGCTGCACGAGCGGCAGGTCGGGCGAGAGCGCGTGGACGCGCTCGAGCGCGTCGGGGCTGAAGGACTGGACGAGGATCCGCCCGCCCGGTGCGCTCGGCCCGGCGAGGTCGCGCGCCTGGAGCGCGCCCACGAACCGCTCGACCATCCCCGGGGCGTCCTCGGGACTCTTGAGCTCGATGTAGAGCCGGGCGCGGCCCGCGTACCGCTGGAGGACGTCGTCGAGCGTGGCGATGCGCTGCCCGTCGAAGGCGGCGCGCGCCCGCGCCGGGTTCCGCTCGTTGAACCACCGCCCGACGTCGCAGCGCTGCAGCTGGGCCCAGGTCCGCTCCCGCACCGCGCCGCGGCAATCGCCCGGTGCGCCGCGCCCCGTGCGGTCGAGGGAGTCATCGTGCAGCACCACGAGGACGCTGTCGGCGGTCTGCTGGAGGTCGAACTCCAGCCAATCGGCGCCGTGGGCGAGCGCGAGGTCCCAGGCGGCGAAGGTGTGCTCGGGGGCATCCCAACTGGCGCCGCGGTGCGCGATCACCGCCACGGCGCGGTCGTCGGCGCAGGCGGCCCCGAGGAGCCCGGCGACGGCGCAGGAGACGAGGGGGAGCAGCATGCTCCCGAACCTCGGCCGCTTCCGCCAACTTCCAGCATCCCTCACGTCACGGTCCTGATGCAACTCCGCCTCCGTTCGTCGACGCCGTCCGCGCCCGCATTGTACACCGTCGCCCGCCGCGCCGCCGCGGTGGCGCTCCTGGCCGCGGGGGCGCGCGGCGCGCTCCCCGCGCAGGCAGTGCCGG
>CAZPJF010000381.1:0-3684 GCA_964586095.1 uncultured Gemmatimonas sp.
AGATCACCGACCGCGGCACCGCCGCGGAGCGCTCGGCGATCTTCTGGCGCTGGACCATGGGGTGGAACGCGACGATGGAGTCGATCCACCGCTGGGCCTGGTGGTTCGCCGTGCTGACGACCTTCACCGGCGGCATCGGCATCCTCCTCACCGGCACCGTGGTCGACAACTGGTACCTGTGGGCCGTGAAGCACGGCGTCGCGCCGGCGTACCCGGCGCAGAACGTGCTCACGCCGGAGCAGCTCGAGAAGCTCCGCGGCCAGTATCCGGGACGGCTGCAGAACGGGTTCCCGACCTACACGATGCCGGCGCCGACGATGCCGACCGACTCGATGGCGACACCCGCGCCGACCACCCCCGCGCCGACGGTCCCGCCGTCGGGAGGGAACTGACATGAGGCCCCTCCCGACCGCGGCGACGCTGGCCCTCGCGCTGCTCGCCACCGGCTGCCAGTTCTTCGCCTCCAAGGACCGCGACATCGTGCAGAAGGGCGAGCGCGGCACCGCGATGGAGGTCAACTACGTCTCGGCGGCCCAGCAGAGCGCCATGGCGGACCTCGCGAAGAAGCTGCCGCCGATCCTCCCGCCGGCGGGCCCGTCGCCCCCGGGTCCGCTGCCGTGGCAGAACGTGCAGGTGCTGAACGACATCTCGGTGAGCGAGTTCAACCGCACGATGATCTCGATGGCCACGTGGGTGGCGGGCGGCCAGGGCAACTGCGCCTACTGCCACAACATCGCGGCCTTCGCGGCGGACACCTACCCGGACGGCAAGCTCATCTACACCAAGGCCGTCGCCCGCCGCATGATCCAGATGACGCGCAAGATCAACCAGGACTGGGTCGACCACGTGGGCAACACCGGCGTCACCTGCTACACCTGCCACGTGGGCAAGCCGCTCCCCAACGGGCTCTGGTTCTACACCGACGAGAACCAGATCCTCCGGCACTATCTCGATGGCGGCGGCGCGCGGGTGACCTCGCAGACCATCGCGCCCAGCGCGGCCAACCGCACGAGCGTGAAGCAGACGGAGTGGACCTACGCCCTGATGATCAGCCAGTCGAAGTCGCTCGGCGTGAACTGCACCTTCTGCCACAACTCGCGGCAGTTCGCGAGCTGGGAGCAGGCGCCGCCGCAGCGCGTCACGGCGTACGCGGGCATCCAGATGCTGCGCGAGATCAACACGCAGTACCTCGCGCCGCTCGCGGGGACCTACCATCCGTCGCGCCTGGGGCCGATGGGCGACGCCCCCAAGGCGCAGTGCTCCACCTGCCACAACGGCGTCTTCAAGCCGCTGTACGGGTTCCAGATGGCCAAGCACTATCCCGCCGTCTGGGGCACGCGGACCGATTGGACGAGCCCGCTGCCGCCCAAGTTCACGACGCCGGTCGCGGCGGCGATGCCGACGGACTCCGCCGCCATGGCGGCGGCGGTCGACTCGGCGGCGGCCGCCGCGGGGATCCTGCCGAGGATGTGACGCGGTCGGGATCACGCGAGAGCGGTAGGGAACGCGCAGGACGGCGGGGGGCCTCGGCTCACCCGCCGTTCGCGTTCCCGCCGTGATCCGGCGTCCTCTGCCTCGGACCTCGGCGCCCGACGCTCAGCGCGGCAGGACCGTGCCGTCCTTGTCGAGGAGCGCGACGAAGCTCCGCACCTGCGTCGGCCCGAACGAGCTCACCGCGACGCGCTGCCGCGTGAGCGGGTCCTCGAGCGTCACGCGGCCGTCGTCCCACGCGGTGAGGAGGAAGGGCGCCTCGTGCGGCAACCGCGCGGTGCGGCGCCGGTCGGCGAGCCCGCGCAGCGCGCCGCGCAGGAAGCCGTTCGTGCCCTGCGGCAGCGTGAGCGCCACCTCGCCCGTCGCGCCGTCGCGCACGACGATGCCGCCGTCGGGCGCATCGGCGAAGGCGAGCGCGCGCTGCGCGACCGGGGCACCATAGGTGTCGGCGCTCCTGCCGATGCCGAACTGCGAGGCGCTGATGGCGAGCGTGAACGTGAGCGCGACGATCACGAGCGCCGCGCGCAGGACGGGCTTGGGCGGCGCGATCTGGTGCATGGCCGAGCGCGAGCCGGGTTCCGCCTCGAAGTGGATCTCGGCGGCCATCTCAGGTCACCGGGGGACAGGTGTCGCGGATCATCGGGTCTCCATGGTCGTGGCCGGACGGACGGCGCCCTCCGCCTCCTGTGCGAGCGTCGCCTCCCGGAGCGCGGCGCCCACGCGCGCCGGGTCGTGCAGGCCACGCAGCAGCGGCTCGGGCGCCGCGAAGCGCCAGGGCCGGACGTGCGGGAAGAGCACGATCCACGCGAGCTTCTCCCTCGGGTCGAGCTGCACCGCGATCTGGCCGGTGCCGTCGGCGAACCGCTTCAGCTCCGCACCCACCACGTACCGGAGCGGCACGTTCACGGTGAGCGGGAAGACGATGCCGAGCCGGATGACGAGCCGCCGGTCGGTGATCGCGTACGTGGTGCTGCGGGCGATCCAGCGGGCGAGCAGGACCACGCCGCCGAGCACGAGCGCGCTGAGCGCCAGCTGCACGGCGACCGTGCCCCAGAACCCCGAGGTGCCGGCGGCGGCGCGGTTGGCGAGCATCCACCATGCGATCATCGCCGCGAAGTAGGCGCCGAGCGGGCGCACGAAGAGGAGGTGCCGGGCGAGCGCGCCCGGCTCCGGTGCACCCTGCCAGTGGATGCGTTCGCCGGGCGGGAGCGGTTCGCTCACGCCGGCGACGTGCGCTCGCGCCGGCGCGGCCGCGGGGGCCGACGCGCCGGCGAGGGGGTCGAGCACGGTGGTCGCCATCGTCAGATCCAGGGTTCGGCGCGCTTGGCGTCGGCGTACAGGTGGCCGCCGGCATAGTAGGCCATGATCCGGTCCTCCTCGAGGAGCGTGATCCGGTCGTCGCGCTTGGTGACGGGCACGTTGGCGAACTGCGCCGACGTGATCGACTTCACGAGCACGTGGTCGTTGCCCCAGAGCCCGAAGTGCGGCCACTGCACGAAGGGCGCGGGGAGCAGCCGATGCGCCCCGCCCGCCGCGAGTTCCACCTCGTAGTAGCGCACCTGAGGCTCCGAGCGGTCGACCCAGATGTCGACGATGGTGCCGGCCACGGCGCCGTCGGCCGCCCTCACCGGCAGGCCGCGGGGATCCGGATCGCCGGCCGCGACCGTGTAGCCGGGCGCGACGCGCATCGGGACGATCTTCGCCTCGCCGCGCGCGGTGAGGTCGGGGACGTCGGCGCGCTCGGCCCAGGCGGCGGGACCGACGCCGTCGACCATCGGGTCGCCGGTCGGGATGATCGGCGAGCCGTTGTACTGGTCCGCTGGCACTGCCTTGAGCTCCGACATCAGTGGCTCCCCCCGTCGACGTGGTTGGTGACGTGCTGGTACTCCTTCTTGGGGGGAACGGTCGGCCAGCCCTCACGCGGCCCCTGCGGTGAATCGAGCGGATACCCCTCGCGCTTGTCCTCGCGGCGGAGGTAGTAGACCAGCCCGGCGAAGAACGCCCAGAACGTGTAGAGGGCGATCTGCGCACCATCGATGTACTCCATGTGCCGCTCCTCCCGGTGTGCAGTACGCGGCTAGGCGGGCAGGTCCGCCAGGCCGAACTCCCCGTCGCGGTCGCGCCGGATGGCGCCCGAACGGACCAACCGCACGAGGGGCCCGAGGGCCACCAGCGTGCCGAACAACAACAGCG
>CAZPJF010000382.1:0-3663 GCA_964586095.1 uncultured Gemmatimonas sp.
GTCCAGCGCCAGAAGATCGCCGAGCGCTCCGCGGCGGTGCCGCGGTCGGTGATCTGCTCGATCTCGCGCTCGCCGCCGAGGCGGCTGACCGCGAGGATCGTCGCGCCGTGCATCGCGAAGAGGACCGCCGAGCCGTAGAGGAAGGCGATCGAGAGCGCGTGGAACGGGTTGTAGTACAGGTTGCCGTAGCGGATCGAGAACGCCGACGTCCAGTCGAGGTGGGCGAAGATCCCGAACGGCACCATCTCGCTCCAGCTCCCCACGAGCAGCGGCTGGAAGAAGAACGAGAGGTAGAGGAAGATCGCCGAGCCGAAGGCCCAGGCGAGGTGCGTGCCCATGCCGAGGGCGCGCGCGCGGGTGTAGGTGCGCACCCACCAGAGGATGATGCTGATCGTGAGGAAGAACCCCGCGATCAGGTACCAGCCGCCCTGATCGAGCGGCGGGAACCGGAGGCCGAACTCCGGGGAGGGGGGCTCGAGCGCGAGCCATGGGAGCTGGCGCACGAACTCGATCGGGCTCCACCCGACCGACTTCATCATGTTGAGGCCGATGATCTCGAAGGCGACGAAGCCGAACATCAGCGAGGTCAGGCCCCAGAAGCCGAGGTAGATCGGTCCGAGCTGCGCGTCGCCGACCTTCCCGATCCAGTAGCTGAACGTGCCCTTGCCGTAGCGCTGGCCGAAGGTCTCGTCGATCGGGAGCCCCGGGTCCGGCGCGTGCCGGATCTGGACGCGGGTGAAGAGATTCTGGTATTCGAGCATGGGGAATCTCCGTTAGCGCCAGATGGGAAGGTTGAGCCACCAGCCCCACCACTCGGGCCAGCCCTTGGTCCAGAACGGGCCGGAGATCACGATGCAGACCGCGCTCCAGAAGCCCGCGCTGAGCGCGAGGAAGAGGCCGAGGCGATGGATGCCGACCGCCCCGATCGAGTAGCCGAGGAAGTCACGGAAGAAGACGTTCTCGTGCTCGCTCGTCTTGACCGGCTCTCCCTTCTTCGGGTTGGTCACCGAGAGGATCAGCGACCCGTGCATCGCGAGCGCGAGGCAGTTGGTGAAGAAGAAGGTGATGGCGATCATGTGCGCCGGATTGTAGTGGAAGTGCAGGTACTGGTACCCGACGTTCGACACCCAATCGAGGTGCGAGAAGATCCCGTACGGGAAGCCGTGCCCCCACGCGCCGAGGAGCAGCGGGCGGATGACGACGAGCGTCACGTACGCGAGCACCGCCATCCCGTAGGCCCACGGGATGTGCATGCCCATGCCGAGCTTGCGCGAGATCTCGGCCTGCCTGAGCGCCCAGCTCACGAACGCACCCACGGCGCAGATCGTGATGAGCTGCCAGAGCCCCCCAGCGGCGAGCGGCGCGAAGCCGAGCCCGTAGCTCAGGTCGGGGGGCGCGATGTTGATCTGCCAGATGTTCCACGTCGGCCCGATCGCCGCTCCATAGATGATGAGGAGCGTGCCGAGGGCCGTGAAGAAGATCGTGGTCACGCCGAAGAAGCCGACGTAGAAGGGACCGAACCAGAAGTCGAACAGGTCCCCTCCGAGCAGCGTCCCGCCGCGGACTCGGTACTTCCGTTCGAAACTGAGCATCGCCATCGCGAGGTTCTCCGATAGAGGCGTCTGTGCGTTTCACGCCGGCAGACGCGACCGGCGACCCGACGGGAGGTGGTGGGGGGGACGAGGGGCGAATGCCGCCTCGACCCCGCGCCACCAGTCCCGGGACCTGCTTACCGGCCCGCCGGCAGCGGCGCCATCTCGGCGGCGGCAACCGGGGACGAGGCACCCACCGGCGCCGAGGCGGCCGGGAGCGTCCCGTTCTCGATCCAGGAGAACCGGTTCGAGCTGAGCAGGATGAAGTGGATCAACAGCGCCAGCACCGCGAGGAAGCCCGTGAGGGCCACCATGACGCGGCGTGGGTCGAACGCCAACCAGATGCGGTGCATACCTAGCTCCTCGAGAGGGATGGGCGGGTGCGTCGCCGACTGGCGCGGCGCACCCGGCACCATGTGGGTCTTCCGTGAGGCCGCGTCAGCGGAGCGCCGATGCGACCGCGGGCGGGTTGTACTTCGCCTTCGTCGTCTTCGGATAGCCCAGAGCGCTGAAGGCGAAGATGTGGATCACCATCGCCAGGCATCCGAGGAAGAACCCGAGTCCTGCGAGCGTCAGCCGTGCGTCCGCTCCCTGCCAGATCTTGTACATGTGATCTCCTCAGGTAGTGTGGCTCAGAGCCACGGACGCCACGACCAGACCAGGAAGTGGGCCACGATGGCCACCGCCGTGAAGCCGAGGAACCCCGTCACGAAGTATCCGTGAAAGGCCCGGGCTTCCTCTTCCGTCATCCCGCCCTTGTTGTCACTCATACGCCACCTCCAAGTGGGTATCGAGTTGTCCCGCGTGTACCCGCGCGGTCCGGGTTGCCGGGCTCGTTCGAGTCCCGGGGTCCTGCCATCTTTCGTGCATGCCCGATCCCACCGAGCGCCCCGACTGGGACGCCATGAAGGCGACCTGGCCCCACGCCGACGCGAGCCGCTTCGTCGACGCGGCCGGCGTGCGCTGGCACGTCCAGGTCGCCGGGACGGGACCGGCGCTGCTCCTGCTCCACGGCACCGGCGGCGCCACCCATTCCTGGGCCGACGTCATCCCCGTGCTCGCACGCGACCACACCGTGGTCGTGCCCGACCTGCCGGGACAGGGATTCTCCACCGCGCTCCCCACGCCGCCGGCCATCGACGCCATGGCGCGCGCGGTCGCCGCCTGCTGCGCCGCACGCGGGCTCGCGCCCACCGCGGCCGCCGGCCACTCCGCCGGCGCGGCCATCCTGCTCGCGATCGCGCGCGACCGGCTGCTGCCGCTCCGCGCCATCGTCGGGTTCGGGGCCGCGCTCGTGCCGCCACCGAGCGCGTACCGCGACCTCGTCGCTCCGCTGCTCCGCCCGCTCGTGACGGCCCCGTGGACGGCGTCCATCGGGGCCGCGCTCGGCGCACAGCCGGCGCTCGCCGACCTCGCGCTCGCCGGGGCGAGCGATGCACTCCCGGCAGCGCAGCGCGCCCGGTACCACGCGCTCTTCGCGACCCGCGCGCACGTCGAGGGTTCGCTCGCGATGATGGCGCACTGGGACCTCGAGGCGCTGCTGCGCTCGCTCGCCGGCGCCGCGCTGCCGCCCGTCACGCTCGTGCACGGCACGCGCGACGGCTTCGTGCCGCTCGCGCGGCTCCGCGAGGTGCTCGGCCGCGTCCCCGCCGCCACGCTCGTCACGTGGGAGGGCGCCGGGCACCTGCTCCACGAGGAGCGGCCCGCGGCGGCGGCGGCGGCGATCCGGCGCGCCATCTCAGGCCCCCACGCCGGTGAGGGTCCGGCGTGACGCGAGGACGTGGTCGCGCGTGACCAGCGTGTCGCCGAGCCCGCGCGCGTCCCGCTCCGCCGCATCGCGCAGCCGCTTGGCCGCGGAGATCCGCACCAGCACCGGCTGCGCCTCGACGAGCTCGTCGAGCAGCGCCTTCGCCTCGTCGTCCCACGCCATCTCGGCGTGCAGCCGCGCCGGCGTGGCGTCGACCTTGTCGAGGTCGGTGCCGAGCGGGAGGATGTGGAAGAGTGCGTCGAAGAGCGCGTTGCAGACCTCCTGCACCAGGTAGGTCGCGCCCGCGTAGCCCATGAACGGCGT
>CAZPJF010000383.1:0-3651 GCA_964586095.1 uncultured Gemmatimonas sp.
TTCGCGATCTCGGCGCTCTCGCCGCTGCCGGCGCGGATCAGCTGGTGGTCGGTGGCGGTCGCGCTCGCGCTCGGCGCGGGGATCGGCGTGATCTTCGGCGTCTATCCCGCGCGCCGTGCGGCCCGGCTCGACCCGATCACCGCCATGCGCATGGAGTGAGCGTGCGCCTCCCCGCGTGGCTCGACCAGTACAAGGAGAACCTGCGGATCGCGATGGACACGCTCCGCGTGGCCAAGCTCCGCTCCGCGCTCACGATCCTCGGCGTGGTGATCGGCGTCGCGACGGTGATGACGATGGCGTCGCTGGTGGAGGGGCTGCGCGCGCAGATCATCCGCACGGTGGAGATCGCGGGGCCGACGACGTTCTACGTGCTGAAGGTCTATTCGAGCACGCCGATCAACCCGCAGAACCCGCCGGCCTGGGTGCGCATCCGTCCCGACCTCACGCTCGACGAGGCGGAGGTGGTGCGGCGGCTCCCGGAGACGCAGTACGCGGCGCTCTGGGGCCAGACGGTCCAGCGCCTCGCGTACCAGGGGGAGCGGACGCAGCCGACCGCGGTGTTCGGCGCCGACGCGGGCTTCCCGATCGTGCAAGGCGGCGAGCTCGTCGCGGGACGCTGGTTCACGCGCGGCGAGGTGCTGTCGGGCGCGAGCGTGATCGTGGTCCAGGAGCCGATGGCCCGGCGCCTCTTCGGGCGCGTGAACCCGCTCGGGAAGACGATGCAGGTCGGCGGCCGCCCGGTGGAGGTGATCGGCCTCTACCTGCCCCCGGAGAACATCTTCGCCCCGCAGGGGTCGGAGACCGGCGCGATCATCCCGTTCCGGCTGCTCGACGCCCAGTTCGAGATCGACCGCACCAACGCGCTCTGGATCCCGGTGAAGCCGCGCGACGGCGTGACGGTGGAGGCGGCGCAGGAGGCGGTGACGATCGCGCTGCGCGAACACCGCCGGCTGCGCCCCTCCCAGCGGAACAGCTTCGACCTCGTCACGCAGGACCAGATCCTGGAGATCTTCAACCAGCTCACGGGCGTGTTCTTCGTGGTGATGCTCGTGCTCGCCTCGGTCGCGCTGCTCGTGGGCGGCATCGGCGTGATGGCGATCATGATGGTCTCGGTGACCGACCGCACCCGCGAGATCGGCATCCGCAAGGCGCTCGGCGCCACCCGCGGCGACATCGCGGTGCAGTTCCTCATCGAGGCGGCTACGCTCACCGGGATCGGGGGCGTGATCGGCATCGCCATCGGCCTCGGCGCGGGGAAGCTCGTCACGATGCTGCTCGGCATCGACGCCGCCCCGCCCGTCGCGCTGACCCTGGTCGCGGTGGCGGTGAGCGTGGGGATCGGCCTCGTGTTCGGCGTGCTGCCGGCACGGCGGGCGGCCCGGCTGGATCCGATCGAGGCGCTGCGCTACGAGTGAGATGGGTCGACGGCCTGGGGGGGCGCCGCGGTCCGCTCGCGCCCCCCCATCCGCGTCACCCCACCCCGGGTGCCCCGCGTCCCGCCCCCTCGCGCTTCGCCGCGTCCGTCCGCGTCAGGCGACCGCCATGTACGGCACGCCGCGGCTCTGCGCCCGGCTGAGCGCCACCACCATCGCCGGCACGACGATCGCCTGCGGCAGCACGTTCGCCACGAGCTCCTGATGCACCACGCCCGCGTTGCCGCCCGCACCGGCGAGCTCGCCCGCGAAGCGCCGCAGCGCCCGGTTGCACGCGAGCAGCACCGCCCCGCGCCTGGCCAGCGACTCGACCGCGAACGCCGGCCCCGCACGGAAGGGATTCGCGGTCGCGGGCGCGCCCTGCGCCGTGTTCACGCTCCAGCGGCGGCCGAGCTCGTACTTGGCCCACATCGCGTCATTGAGCACGAACGCGAGCGCGGGGCTGTGCACGCCGATCGCGAGGCCGGCGCGGTCATCGGGGATGCCGTAATCCTGGTTCAGCACGTCGAGGAAGTTCATCCCGCGCCGCAGGGCCAGGGCGTCGGCGATGACGCCGGTCTCGATGATGATCTTGTGCTCCCGGTTCGCGAGCGCCTCGAGCCAGCGCTCGTCGGGCCACGGCAGGTCGGGCCGCACGGGCCCCGTGCGAGTCATCGCGGGCGCCGCGCCGAGTGCGGCGGGGGCGGCCCCGACGGCCAGCAGCGCCGTGAGGTGACCGAGGAAGGAGCGGCGAGGGGTCGACATGGGGACCTCAGCGGAAGGTGATGGAGCGGCGACGTGTTGGATGACGATGCCTCCGCGACTAGCTTTCGGCAACGCGGCGCGCCGCGTGCGGACGGTCAGGCGCGCGACCGGCGGTGCCATCCGGGCACGCCGGCCTCCCCTGCCCCCCTGTGATGTCCTTCGATACGCTCGCCCTGGACCCCGCGCTCGTGCGCGCGGTCCACGACCTCGGCTGGGCCAAGCCGACCCCGATCCAGCTCGACGCCATCCCCCCCGCGCGCGACGGCAAGGACCTGCTCGCCTGCGCGATGACCGGCTCCGGCAAGACCGCCGGCTTCCTCCTCCCCGTCATCCACCGGCTGCTCGACCGGCCCACGCGCGCCACGCGTGCGCTCGTGCTCGCCCCGACGCGCGAGCTCGCGGCGCAGGTGCACGCCGACTTCGTCGACCTCGCGAAGCACACGCGGCTCCGCGCCGCGGCGGTCTTCGGCGGCGTCGGGATGGGCCCGCAGGAGACCGCGTTCCGGACGCACACCGACGTGATCATCGCGACCCCGGGCCGGCTCCTCGACCACATGCGGCAGCCGGCGGGGTACGTCGACTTCCGGCACCTCGAGGTCCTCGTGCTCGACGAGGCCGACCGGATGCTCGACATGGGCTTCCTGCCGGACATCAAGCGCGTGCTCGCCCAGCTGCCGCGGAACCGGCAGACGCTCTTCTTCTCGGCGACGATGCCCAAGCCGATCGTCGACCTGTCGCGCGAACTGCTGCGCGACCCGGTCCGGATCAACGTCGAGCGGGTCGCGCAGCCCGCCAAGGGCATCGAGCAGGCGCTCTGGCCGGTGAACGAGGCGCTCAAGGCCGACCTCTTCATCGCGCTGCTGCGGGCGGACGTCATCGGAAACGTGATCTGCTTCACGCGCACCAAGCACCGCAGCAACCGACTGAGCGACGTGCTGACGCAGGCGGGGATCCCGAACGCGCGGATCCACGGCAACCGGAGCCAGAACCAGCGCACCGAGGCGCTCGCCGACTTCAAGGCGGGGAAGGTCCGCGTGCTGGTGGCCACCGACATCGCCGCGCGCGGGATCGACGTGGAGGCGCTCGAGCACGTGGTGAACTTCGACGTGCCGCACATGCCCGAGGACTACATCCATCGCGTGGGGCGCACCGCCCGCGCCGAGGCGACGGGCGAGGCGTTCACGCTCGTCTCGCCGGAGGAGGAGGGGGACCTGCGGCAGATCGAGAAGGCGATCGGGCGCAAGCTCCCGCGCCGCACGCTGCCCGGGTTCGATTACGCGCACGTGCCGCAGCAGAAGCTCGAGATCCCGCTCGCGGAGCGGATCGCGGCGATCCGCGCGCGGAAGGCCGAGGAGCGGGCGCGGGCGAAGGCCAAGGCGGAGCGGCGGGAGCAGCAGGCCCGTGCGGAGGCGGCACGCGGCAACCGGACGGGCGGCGCGGGCCGCGGCACGAGCCACGGCACGAGCCACGGCAC